>JBARRE010000042.1:0-4083 GCA_049644065.1 Sedimentisphaerales bacterium
ATTTAGATTTGTTCGACATTATCAAGCAATCAGGCGGCCGAATCGTGCTGGATGCATCCGAAACCGGTGAGCGGGGAATGTGCGGTCCGTATGACCGCCGACAGCTTGGAGACGATCCACTGATGGAACTGGCTGATAGGTATTTCGGCGGAATCCATGATGCTTCTCGCCGGCCGAACAGTGAACTTTACAAATGGCTTCAGCAAGAGCTTGCTTCAAGAGAAGTGCAGGGGATTATTTTCCGCCGGTACCAGTGGTGTGACATGTGGCACGCGGAACTCCGGCGTCTGAAGGACTGGACAAACCTGCCGGTTCTCGACATTGACACAGCCGGTGACAACGAAACAGACGAATGTCGAACGGCAAATCGAATCCGCGCTTTCCTGGAGATGCTGCAGTGAGCGATATACCGAAACGAATTACGCTTCAAGAATGGGACCTGAGATATAAGCAGTTGGAGAAGGCAGGGACATACGAGCCGGACTACGGCGGCCCGCTCAGCCGGCACGTCGAGGACGGAGACCAGCGGCTCTTGAAGCTTCGATATGACAATTCCGCCGCGGCTCTTAGGTTGTGGAACTTCCTGCTCACAGAAGAAGACCGCCTCCATAAGGCCCGGGCCGCCGGCAAAAAAATCGTCGGCACAATGAAGGACCTCGGCACCGTGCCGGTAATGGCGTACTGCTTTGAGAATATCGTCGCATTTTATCCCGATGGAGCATGGTGGATTCCGTGCGTGATGGAACTCGGTGCCGGGCTGCTGCAAATCGCCGACTCGCTCGGTATCGACGAGTCCTTCTGCCCGGTCCGCGCGATGTTGGGAGCTTTTGTCACCGGAGCACATTTTCCCATTCCGGATATGCTTGTATGCAGCGTCGGAGCAACCTGCGATGATTTTTCCGCTATCGCCCAGCGGCTAAACGGCCTCGGACACCCCATCTTCTGGTGGGAAATTCCTCATCGGCGCAATCCCGAGCCCGATGAGACGGCGGTAAATCTGCCGGGCGGATTCTCGGCACCGAAATGCCAGGTCGAATTCGTCAAATCGCAGCTCGAACGGATCAAGACCACTCTGGAAGGATTAGCGGGAGAAAAATTAGACGAGCGGAAACTTTCCGCCGGAATCAATAAAGCCAATCAGGTTCGTAAATACCTGACTGAGCTTCGACAGCTCGCATTCACCGCTAAACGGTGCCCTCTTCCTGCCCTTGAAATGCTCATCGCCGAGATGCTTGCGATACACTTTTGCTCGGACCGGCAGGAAACGATAGAAGTGCTGAAAGAATTACTCGACGAAGTGACATCTCGTGTCCGTGACGGCAAGGGCATTCTTGACGCCGAGGCGGCAAGGATCTTCTGGGTAAATCCCGTGGCCGATTTGCAGGTAATGAACCTTCTCGAAGACTGTGGCGGCAGAATATGCGGCACGGAATATCTTTTCACACACGCACTCGATATAATTCCGGAAGATTTACCGCCGCTTGAGGCCCTGGCGCAGATGGCGCTTGCCGACCCGATGGCAGGCTCATCGATCGACCGGGCCAAGCGGATATGCGGCGATATTTGCCTGTTCGGCGCCGAGGCAGTTCTCATATCGCGCATCCCCGGCGCAAGTCACTGTGCACTGGAAGGTCGGGTCATCAGCGAAATCGTACGGGAGAAGTTCGACATTCCCGTACTGGAGATTGAAGTACCGCCCGTAACCGACTCGATGCGTCCGACGGTGCGTACCCGGCTGGAAGCCCTCGTAGAAACTGTTAAAGCCCGTCGTCATAAATAGCAAAAAAACGGAGAAGAGAATGATTTGTGCAGGAATAGATGCCGGTTCAAGAGCAATAAAAACAATCTTGATAGACACCGAAAACATGCAGGTCATAGCTAAAGGGCTTGCAGACCAGGGTGTCGAGCAGGACAGGCTCGCTTCGGAGCTCTTCAAAAGAGTACTGAAGGAAAACGGCATAAACAAAAAAGACGTCAGCGCTATCGTGGCAACTGGCTATGGACGGAACGCCGTCAGTATTGCCGATACGACGATCACAGAAATTACTTGTCACGCCGTCGGAGTGCATCATCTTGTGCCGGAGGCCATGACCGTGATTGACATCGGCGGCCAGGACAGCAAGCTTCTTCGGCTGGACACCGCCGGGAGGGTCCGTGATTTTGCCATGAACGACCGCTGCGCTGCGGGCACGGGGCGTTTCCTCGAAGTCGTTGCCGAACGCCTCGGCGTCGAGCTTGGAGCACTCGGGCGATTGGCCGCGAACAGCAGCAACCCGGCCGCAATAAGCAGCATGTGTGTCGTCTTTGCGGAAACGGAGATCACCGGCCTGCTCGCTTCCGGCACAGCCAGCGAGGACATCGTCGCTGGCGTCCAGGCTTCTATTGCCGCACGTATTATTTCAATGGCCGGCCGCAGCGCCGAGACACCAATCATCTTCACCGGTGGCGTGGCAATGGTCTCAGGAATGACCGAAGCTCTGCAAACCGCTCTCGGGCAAACCGTCACCGTCTGCCACGATCCACAGATGACCGGCGCGCTCGGGGCGGCAATACTGGCATCGAAACAACTGAAAAAAGCAAACACATAACACCTGCCGGGCCATGCTTGTATTGTGGATATGTAAAGGATATAATTTTCGCTCACTATTATAGAGGTTTCAAAATGATAAATATGGAAAGACGAAAACGAGTCATGCAGCGTTCGATTCGGCTGGGCCACTGCATTTGCGACCCAAAGAAGCCCTGTCCCTGTGATCTCTTCAAGGAAAAGAACATCTGCCTGTGTGCCGGCGAGCGGCTTGAGGCCCCTACCGGAGAAATTCGACTAACACAGCTCGTGGAAAAGGCCGGCTGCGCTTCGAAAATAGACCAGGCTTTTTTAAAGCAGGTATTGAAGGATTTGCCCGCCGTGGACGATCCCCGCGTGCTGGTCGGCATACCGGCGGGAGACGATGCCGGCGTGTATGATATGGGCGACGGCACAGCTTTGGTGCAGACCGTAGACGTCTTTACTCCATCCGTGGACGACCCATACACGTTCGGGCAGGTGGCGGCGGCAAATTCGGTCAGTGACATTTACGCAATGGGCGGCACACCGATGACCGCGGTTTCCGTGCTCGGTTTTCCCGTTCGCAAGGTCCCAGACGAAACCATGAGCCAGATTCTGTCCGGCGGCATCGACAAGATGAACGAAGCCGGAGTCGCCATCATCGGGGGCCACAGTATCAACGACAGCGAAATCAAAGCGGGCTTCGCTGTCACCGGCACAATCGAAACGGACAAAATCGTAACCAACGCTGCCGCGCGTCCGGGCGACGTTCTCATCCTGACCAAACCGCTCGGCACGGGAATCGTCGCCTTCGCCTCACAGATCGGCAGGGCTAATTCGGACAGTGTCGAAGCAACGGCTAATTCAATGACCACTCTTAACAAAAAGGCCTCGCAGCTCATGGTCAAATTCGGCGCGCATGCATGCACCGACGTGACCGGTTTCAGCCTGATGGGACACCTTGCCGAGATGGCCCTTTCGAGTGGCGTGGACGTCGAAATAATTTGGGACGATATTCCGCTGTTTCCCGGTGTGCTCGAATACGTCGCAGCGGGAATCCTGCCCGGAGCGATCGAGCGAAACAAGGAATCGTGCGGCGACCGCATCGTCGCCGACGAATCTTTGACGCAGGAGATGGTCGATATGTGCTACGATGCACAGACCTCCGGCGGGCTTTTGATTGCCATCGCAGAAAGTAACGCCGGCAGTCTCCTGAAAGCTCTTCATAAAGACGGAATTTCCGCCGCCGCAATCGTTGGCAGAGTTTCCGCAAAAGGTTCGGGACTCGTTCACATCAAAACCACCGGCAAACGTAAAATACCTTCACCAAGTTTAGTCGGCACACCTGCTGTGCCAGTTGATGAAGGACGAATAATGGACAATAAGCAAAAGGATCGCGAAGAGGTTCCCTGTTGTGCTGACGCTGCATCTTCATCTGCGAGCGCCGCCGAAGGCTCAGAAATTGCCCAGATAAAGGCCAAATTCAAGGATTTCCTCAGTTCCGCCAGTTCCCCTCACGGCCTGGACGCCTACAC
>JBARRE010000043.1:0-8659 GCA_049644065.1 Sedimentisphaerales bacterium
CCCGGAGTCGAAAAAAAAAAAGCCAATCAAAGCCAATCAAAGCCAATTGCCGGGCTTTGGCCGAAAATCCTAAGCACTAAGTTCTAAATTCTAAACGATTTGAATGGGTGCTATTTGAAAAAACAAAGCCAATTAATGAAAGGCCAAAATGGGCGTAAGTATCTATATTAAAGGGAGATATGAGGATTTCTTGTTGTTTTGGCGGCAAAAAAACAAAGCCAATTCAAAGCCAAACAAAGCCAATTTATTAGCGTTCAATGTTCTGCGTTCAGCGGACAGCGTCAAGAAGAGGAAAAGGAATTTGAAAAAACAAAGCCAATTTGGTGGAAGCCAAAACATCGTTAACACAGACCAGGCAATGACTTACGGCGATTTCGGTAACCGGAGGCTGCGAAAAAACAAAGCCAAACAAAGCCAATTCCCCCCCTGCCGGGAGTATGCAAGAAACATTAGCTCCAGCAACTTTTGGGATTTGGATTGCCGGAAAGCTTGAATTATTCGAGGGATTTGAAATACTGATATTGACGAATGCCGGTTGCCGATTTACGATTGCAACCGAAAATCGAATTTCATAAATCAAAAATTATAAGGAATCGGTCAATTGAGTACAAAACATAACCTCGAAGAAAATTTGGAATTTGTCCCACAATTCGATGAAAACGGCCTTATACCCGCCATAGCCCAGGATGCCCGGACTCACCAGGTGCTCATGGTCGCTTATATGAACCGCCAGGCACTCGATGTTACAATACAATCGGGATACGCCACATATTTCAGCAGATCACGCCAAAAATTGTGGAAAAAAGGCGAAGAGAGCGGCCACCGCCAGAAAGTGGAACAAATACTTGTCGATTGCGACCAGGACTGCCTGATTCTCAAAGTGACCGTTGATGCCGGGCAGTGCCACGTGGGCTATCAATCCTGTTTTTACCGGGCATTGAAGCAGAATTCCGATAAAGAATTGGTGTTTATCGAAGAAAAAGTCTACGACCCGAAAGAGGCCTACAAAAAATAGTGCCAGAAAGCACACCTAACGAGGCAGAATTGTGCCATAGGGAAAGATAAAGCAGGTTTGGGGGCTTGCTGTTAAACTGGGTAAAAAAAACGCCATACTGCATTTTTTTCTTGTTTTTACTGTAATAATGCGTTACGATTCTGCCGATACTGGCACTGTATATATTAGTGAGGAGTGGCACGGACGCGGTTTTTCTCATTGTGTGGTTGTTGCTCCTTAATAATATGGAATGTCCGGAAAGGAACGTTTCAAAATTGAAAACCTGTTATTGTTTTTGGAGGATCAGATTATGAAATGGTTGAGATCAAATTTAGTATTGGTTTGCGGATTGGTATTATTATTCGGCACCGCAAACGTCGCCGTGGGTGTCGGGGTTAAGCCAATGTTGGTCCAGCCGACCAACGACGACTGCAACAAAGCAAGGGCGGTCAGTGACGTAACAAACCTTGCATTCAACACCACTAATGCAACACATGACGGCCCGGGACACTACATTAACAGCCCAAACGTATGGTACTGTTATACTGCCACTTGCAACGGTTGTGTAACTGTTAGCCTGGCCGGCAGTAATTTCGACACCAAGATCGCAGTCTATGATGGCTGTGGCTGCTACCCGAGCCAAGAAGACTTGATCATAACCAACGACGACTATGACGGCCAGCAATCACAAGTCACTTTCGCTGTAAAGGCCAGCAGTCAGTATTTGATCGAGGTTGGGGGTTTCAATCCCACGGTAAAGGGTCAGGGTGTTATTAATATCAGTTGTAATAATCAGTCCAGTCAGCCAACTAACGACGATTGCAGTAACTCCGACCAGGTCGGCAACGTAACAGAACTGCCGTTCGATACTACATGCGCGACGTTCGACGGCCCGGGTCACTTCTTTACCAGCCCAAATCTCTGGTATAGCTATACGGCCGGGAGTACAGGTGACGTCACTGTCAGCCTCCTTTTAAGTGAGTTTGACACCGCACTGGTCGTCTACGACACCGGCGATTGTTACCCGACGTCTAATGATATCATCGAACGAAATGACGACTTCGGTGGTTTTCTTCAGTCTCAGATCACCTTCCAGGCAACAGCCGGAAACGACTACCTGTTCGAGGTTATGGGTTATAATTCCGACGAGGTTGGCGAGGGAGTATTAACTATCAGTTCCGAGGGCCCACCGCCTTCTTCGGGGTCCAGCGACAACCTGGCTCACCCAAAACCGATCGGCGACGTTACAGACCTGCCGTTCGATACGACGGGCGCCGATCAGGATGGCCCGCACCTCTGCATGTACAGCCCAAATCTCTGGTACTGCTATACCGCCTCGTGTACGGGCGACGTAACGGTCAGCCTGGCCGGCAGCAACTTCGATACGATGCTCGCCGTCTATAACACATGTGAACCTGACCTGTATTATGATGATATGATCCAGTGCAATGATGACACTAGCACTTCTCAACAGTCAGAGCTCGTTTTTGAGGCAATCGCAGGCACCCAATACCTGATCGAAGTTGGAGGCTACAACTATGAAACCGGCCAGGGTCTGCTGAACGTAAGTTGTGAGGGAGTTGCGCCTCCTCCGTCGTCCAAGGACGACTGCGAGAACGCGAAGGCAATCGGCGATGTAAAGGACATGCCGTTCGACACGACTGATGCGACATTCGACGGCTTGGGCCTTTGTATGACCAGTCCGAATATCTGGTACTGCTATACCGCCACGTGCACCGGCGACGTCACTGTCGACCTGGCCGGCAGCAGCTTCGATACGATGCTCGCCGTCTATGACGGATGCGAGTGCTACCCAAAATCGGATGACTTGATCGAATGCAACGATGACGCCGGCTCAGGTTATCATTCAGCAATCACCTTTGCCGCCATCGCAGGAAACCAGTACCTGATCGAGGTCGGAGGTTACGGCACTGAGAAAGGTCAAGGTTTGATCAGTATTAGTTGCGTAGGAGTGGTTATTCAAGGCAAAACAGACCTTGGCGACGCCCCGGACAGAACCAATAATTTCAATAAGAACATGACCGCATATATGTGGCCGGACTCAGTCAACGCCGTTTTTCCCACCGTCTTCAACGACGGCAGCGGGACCGGGCCGATCGGGCCGATTCATGTGAATGATAAGATGGTGGCATATTTGGGCAAAAGGATCACTCGGGAAACCGAAGCCGACACCGGCGCCGACGAGGATCCGGTCAATAATCTTGTCCCCTCAAGTAACCAGTCGGGCCGTGACTTCGGCGATGATGGTATTGTTATCCCGATCAATCTGCCTAACTGCCGCTGGGCCACATTTGACTATATCGTCACAGTTGTCGATCCGAACGTCGACCTTTGGGTCAATATCTGGCTCGACTGGAATCGTGACGGCGACTGGGACGACACCTTTGATTGTGAGCGTGGTCCCGTGCCGGAGTGGGCGGTACAGAACCAGTTCCTCTTCAATCTGCCGACAGGAGTAAATCAGATTATCACACCGGCCATTCTGTCCTTGCATCCGGAGGACAAACCGGAAGATATCTGGATGAGAATCACTCTTTCAGAGCAGCCATGGAAGACAGGCAGCAATCCTGGTGAGTTAGGCAATGCCGGCTCCGGTCCCCAGGAAAAATACCAGATTGGCGAAACGGAAGACTACTTCTTCACTCCGGATGTAAGCTACATGATATGTGAAGATCACAACGGCGACGGAGTAATCGATATGGATGACCTCGTATTTTACACGGCCGAGTGGCTGGAGAATTGTCCGTAGTATACAGTAAACTCTGTGGAATATACAATTCGGGCTGTGGGTACTTAGTTGCTCACAGCCCTTTTTATTTGAGATGCGTAAGAATGTTCCGAACCGCCCTGCCCGGACGCTTGCCGGGCAGGTTGTTTTTAAAGTTCGATCACGGGCTGAAACACTGCTGGAATTTATGACAACAGTTTACCCAGTTCTTTGGCGAAGTATGTGATGACAATATCCGCCCCCGCGCGTTTAATGGCGGTCAGCACTTCCATCATTATCGCTTCCCTGTCCACAAGGCCCTCGGCTCCGGCAGCGTTGACCATCATATATTCGCCGGAGACGTTGTAGGCGGCAATCGGACAATCGAAACGCTGCCTGGCCCTGCATATGATATCGAGATAAGCAAGGGCCGGCTTGACCATAACGATATCGGCGCCTTCCTCGATATCGAGAGCAATCTCGGCCATCGCCTCGTCGGCATTCGGAGGATCCATCTGGTAGGTCCTGCGGTCGCCAAAAGCAGGCGCCGACTCAGCGGCGTCTCTGAACGGGCCGTAAAACGCAGAAGCGTATTTCGCCGCATAGGACATAATAGCAACATTCTCAAAACCGTTCTCTTCCAGCGCCTCGCGAATGTACCTTACCCGGCCATCCATCATATCCGAAGGAGCAACGATATCGGCACCGGCCTGAACGTGCGACAGTGCCATCTTTGCCAGAAGTTCACAGGTCGGATCGTTATCGATCTTGCCGTTCCCTCGACCATGCTCGGGACAAGCTTTGATCACGCCGCAGTGGCCGTGACTGGTGAATTCGCAAAGGCAAACATCCGTAACGACCAGAAGCTCCGGCGTGGCCTTCTTGATTTCCCGAATCGCCCGCTGGACGACCCCGTTCTCAGCCCAGGCTTCCGAACCGATTTCATCTTTGCTGCCCGGCAGGCCGAAAAGCAGCACCGCAGGTATCCCCAACGACGCCACCTCGGCAGCCTCGGCGGCAATCGTGTCCGGCGAAAAGTGATAACAGCCCGTCATCGACTTGATCGGCTCATGAATTCCCTCGCCCTCACGGACAAACAGCGGATAAACAAGGTCATCCACGCCCACACTCGTCTGGCGAACCAGCCTTCGCATTGAAGGACTGCTCCGCAACCTTCGCATCCTTTTTTTCGGAAAACCCATTATAGAACTCCTGTCTCGTATTCGATAATTCGGGATTTGCAGTTATTGCCATCCAAAATTCATTTTTCCGCTTCTTCTACGGCATCAAGTAGTCCGTCGAGGGTATGTTCTTTAGCCGTCACATTAACCGTGACACCAAGCTCTTTCAATCGTTCGGACGTCACCGGCCCGATCGATGCGACTTTAACATCACTTGAATTGACATCTTCACTTCCTATTTGTTCGAAAAATCCATCGACCGAAGATGGGCTTGCAAACGTCAGCCAGTCGATTGTCCCCTCGCCGATTCCCTCAGCCAGCCAGGCAGAGTCACTCTTTGCCGCTTGAGCAGTATAAAGAGCAACGTTATCAACTTGGGCCCCTGCTCCGGCGAATATCTCGACCAGTTCGTTCGAAGCAAGCTCCGAACGCAAGAGGAGAATCTTTTTGTTCCGCAAATTCTTAAAGCCGACCAACTGTTTGCCAAGCTCCAGGCTCGTAAAGACGCCCGGTACAAAATCCGCTTTTATGCCATACTCGCTCAACCTCTCTGCGGTCCTGCCACCTATAGCAGCGACTTTCGCAGAACCGAAAGCCCGGGCGTCTTTGCCCATGCTTTGCAGGGCATCAAAAAACGTAGTCACACCGTTGCCGCTGGTAAAGATGATCCAGTCGTATTGCCCTATCTTCGTGAGAGTTCGCACAAAATCATTTGAGTCCGTTAAAGGTTTAATTCGTATCGTCTCAAATTCCAGCGGATTTCCGCCCCGCCGAACGATCTTCGCCGCAAAGTCGGCGTTACCGGGAATATCCCGCGTCACGACTATGCTCCTGCCGAACAACGGCCTTTTCGTGAACCAGTCGAACCTCATGTCACTGGCCGCAGCGGCGCCGACAACTACAATAGCAGGCGGCTTTATCTTTTGCTGTTCGCATGTTTCGTTGATTCGCTCAAGCGGCGCCCTGACCACTCGCTGCGTCGGGAAGGTGGCGTTGGCGATGACCGCAGCGGGCGTGTCCGCCGGCTTACCCTTTTCGATCAGCCCTCGGGCGGTTGAATCGAGTGTGCCCATGCCCATGTAAAAAACGATAGTGCCGGGGAATTTGGCCAGCACCTCCCAGTCGATATTAGTGTCCGTCTTGCCCGGTGCCTCCCGGCCGGTCACAAATGTAACCTGCGAACTGTACTCTCTGTCGGTCAGCATAATACCGGTATAGGAAGAGACCGCGACGGCGGCTGTCACGCCCGGCACAATTTCAAAATCGACGCCCGCCTCGATCAGGACGGCAAGCTCCTCCGCCACCCTACCGAAAATACACGGATCGCCGCCCTTTAATCGCACGACCATCTTGCCGGCTAATGCCTTCTCGGCCAGCACCTTATTAATTTCATCCTGCGTGCACGAGCCTTCGCCGATCCGCTTAGGAACATGGATAATCTCAGCGTCCTTGCGAACAAATTGCAGCAACGCCGGATTGGCCAGCTTGTCGTAAATCACACAATCGGCCGCCTTGAGCACTTCGGCCCCGCGAACGGTAATTAAATCCGCCCTTCCCGGCCCGGCCCCAACCAGATATACAAAACCTTTATGCATAGTATTTAGTCGTTAGTGAATAGTATGTAGGGTGGGGCTTGCCCCACCAATTCTCTATTAACATGGTTACTATACCAGAAACACGAACAAAATACCACTGATTTTCTTGAGTCCCAGACGCGACATAAGCCACACCCCGGTAATTGCGAGCAGGTGCAGCGACGAAGCAGTTTCTACGTTAGAGTTGACTTATGATATCTATTTTCTTATTCTCTAAATCGTTCCGAGGCCGACAAAGTAATCTTGCCGGACGGGTCATTAGATGCAAAGGATAATCCATGAAAAGATCAAATGCCATTCAACAAAGTGTTGCGAAGAGTATTTCTTTACTGCTTTTATTTACGATAACATTCACGCTACTGTCCTGCCGGACGGGCCGTAGGCAGGCGGGTGAATCTAACATTGTCACTCTGCGTCAGGGCTTTTCGCAGCCGCCTCGTCATGCCGGGGTGCGATGCTGGTGGTGGTGGCTTAACAGCAATGTAACGAAAGAAGCAATCACCCGCGATTTGGAAGAAATGAAGGCCAAAGGTTTCAGCGGAGCGATGATTTTCGATGCCGGCGGCGCCGATCAGCGGGGCAATACACAGGTGCCGGACGGCCCGACATTCGCAAGTCCTCAATGGCGGCAATTATATAAACACGCCCTTAACGAGGGCGAGCGGCTGGGCCTGGAATTGGGGCTTTCCATCCAAAGCGGCTGGAACCTGGGCGGGCCGAATGTCACGCCGGACTTCGCAGCTAAGCAGTTGACCTGGTCTGAAATCCGGATCGAAGGGCCGGCACAATACGAGCAAAAATTACCTTTGCCGAAAAACCGCTCTGATTATTATAAAGATATCCGCGTATTAGCTTATCCGACCGGTCCTGAAACCAAACGTAATCCCATTGAAAATTTAGAATTAAAAGCAGGTTACAAGGAACTCGGCGGCTCGGCTCCGGATTGCCGTTTTTTGCTGAACGACCATCCATCTTCGCCGTCAGAGCAGGATGTGCTGCTTGGTGACATTCGCGATATTTCTCAAAAGATGGCTCCGGTCGGAATGCTCAAATGGATGGTGCCCAAAGGCAACTGGACGGTGCTGCGTTTCGGGTACACGATAACCAACGCCCACGTCTCGACCTACAGCGTCGACTGGAATGGGCACGTGATCGATTACCTCAGCCGGGACGCCTTCGACCGTTACTGGAACGAAGTTGTCGAGCCGCTGCTCGAAGAAGCCGGGCCGCTGGCCGGTACGACTTTGAAGCAACTTGAAACCGACAGTTGGGAATGCGGCGGAATGAACTGGAGTCCGGGCTTTGCCGCCGATTTCATAAAATACAGGAGTTATGATCCGATTCCTTATCTGCCGGTCTTCGCAGGCAAGATTGTCGAAGACCGTGATGTCAGCAACGCCTTCCTGGCGGATTTCCGCAAAACGCTCGGAGATTGTGTCGCCGATAATCACTATAAAGTCTTTGCCGAATATGCTCACAAGTACAATATGCAAATTCAGCCCGAGTCCGGCGGCCCTCACGCCGGCCCTCTCGACGCTATCAAGAATCTCGGCAACAGCGATATTGTCATGGGCGAATTCTGGGCCCCTTCTCCCCATCGCCCCAAACCGGTCAATCGCTTTTTTATAAAACAATCTTCTTCCGTCGCCCACATATACGGCAAAAAGTACGTCGGGGCCGAAGCTTTTACGACGATCGGGCCCCACTGGAACGATGTGCTTTGGAAATCACAGAAGCCCAGCATGGACCATGAATTCTGCTCCGGGCTGAATATGATTTTCTTTCATACGTTTACGTGCTCTCCAAAGGAAATGGGAATCCCGGGCCAGGAGTATTTTGCAGGTACGCATGTCAATCCACAGGTCACATGGTGGGAATATTCCGACGCTTTCATAGACTACATAAACCGCTGCCATTTTCTCGTTCAACAGGGTAAATTCGTTGCCGATGTTTTGTATTATTACGGCGATCACGTACCCAACCTGGTCCAACTCAAAGAAGCCGATCCGGCAAAAGTTCTGCCCGGCTATGATTATGATGTGACCAATGAAGATATCCTGCTGCAACTCAAAGTAGAGGCCGGCAGGATTCTTGTGCCGGGCGGCGTTCGATATCGATTGCTTGTTCTGCCCGACCATAAAGTGCTTTCGCTGGCAGCACT
>JBARRE010000044.1:0-2835 GCA_049644065.1 Sedimentisphaerales bacterium
ATTGGGAGTCGGGGATTCGGAGCAGAAAATCAAAAAAGCCTTTGGCAAAGATTTCCGTATCGAGGAAGGCCGGCGGAAAGATTTTCTCTCCTACAAGGATGAAGGCCTCATGTTTGAAATCCACAAGCAGGACAGAACGGTCATGGAGATAAATGTTTCGCCCATCGAGAGCTCAAAATCTTATAAAAACGCGGATATTGTTGGCAAGATAATTGTACCCGGCATACGAGTTGGTGATTATACGTTTAACATGAGTAAAGACGATATATTGGAAAGTTTGGGAAAACCGAAGGCAATTTTCTACGGAGATAACAAGTACACTCTCGACAATCTTCCGGAAAATTATTACTTGGCATTCGGCGAGATTGCTTTTCGGATAGGTGACGGTTCGGTCAAAGAAATCACCACGCTAAGCCCCTCTTACAAATTGCCCAATGGATTGGGAGTTGGTGATTCGGAGCAGAAAATCAAAAAAGCCTTTGGCAACGATTTCAGTATAAGGGAATTTGAGCGGAAAGATTTTCTCTCATACAAGGATGAAGGCCTCATGTTTGAAATCAACAAACAGGATCGAACGGTCATGGAGATTAATGTTACGCCGGTCCCAGGCTCAGAATCTTACAAAAAAGCAGATATCCCTCCGACAAGTTACATTAACGAGCAGGGGCGTCTCGTCGACAAGACCGATTATCCATTTGTAAATGATCCGAAAGTTATCGGGGGATGGAAAAGTGTAGATTTTGTCCGTGAGATAAAGCAGTTCAATCCCGCCGAGAAAAACTGGAAAGGTGGCCTTCACCTCAATCATCTGATTTTTGAAGAAGGCGGTGCTATGCCCCGCAGTGGCCATACCTGGACAAAAGGTTTAGTACTTGATGACGACACCGCAAGCAAATATATAATCAGGGAAATAGATGGTTCATCATATATGTTCTACGAGTGGAAAAGCGGTGATTATACAATTCGCTATATGAAACCATTTTATTATGTTCTGAAGAAAGTCTCAGTTGAAAGCGTAAAGTCCGAGCCAATGTACGGCAAAAAAGCAGATATCCCTCCGACCAGTACTATCAACGAGGAGGGTCGTATCGTTGACAAAATCGATTACCCCTTCGTAAATGACCCCCAACTCATAGGAACCTGGGAGAGTGTAGATTTTGTCGGTGAGATGGATGAATTCAAGGCCGGCGAGAAACAATGGGGAGACGGAGAAGGAGGTTTATATCTCAAAGGGCTTATCTTCAAGCCGAATGGCAGAACGTTTAAGCCCTGGTGGACCTGGACAAAAGGGCTTGTATTTCATTCAGGTGATAAAACTGCCGCCAAATACACCCTTAAAGATATTGAAGGTTCGACCTACATGTTCTATGAATGGAAGAGCGGCGATTATACAATTCGCTATAGAAAACCTTCATATTATGTTCTGAAAAAAGTCTCATCGAAAACTTCAGGACCACTCGACAAAGTGTGGGTATCTAAGCAGGAAGATGATGAGGATGATGAAGATGAGGAAGATGAGGAATTTACCAGACGGCTTCCGGCAAGGATTCGACAATTGGATATTGATACGGCAGATCTTGAACGAGTGAAAGAGATTTTCGGTAAACCCATTAAATATATCTGGGGCAAAGAGACCTTCACAGAGGGTAACCTGCCCAAACGATATATCCTGTATTATCCCAGCAGCTTTCGTGTATTCATGAGTGGCAATAAGATTGTAGAGATTCGACACGAATCTGGTTTTAACTATGTCTTCCGTAACAAACTACGGTTCGGCTCAACCCTTGATGAAGTTTTCGAGGTAATAGGGCATCCTGAAAAAGTTGTCCAGGGCGAAGAAAATAAGTTTAAAAATGGTGTTCTGTACAAAGATATCGATGGTAACAAGGGACATTGTTATTATGGCCGCTACGACCAGAACGTCCGCTTATGGTTCTTAGACTACAAAATAATCGCTATCTATATGACTCGTAGCGATTACGGCTCATAGCACCAAAAAAGGGATATCTGGGCCTTGAGCTTAATGACAAATGCTGGCTACTTGTGGATATTGTACCCGGAATATGTCCACGGCAAAGATGCCGAAGATCCTGAAAATCTTCATCTGCTCTGTGATCACTATCAAGCAATAAGCAAATGGGGAGTTATTTCCAAGAAACCGGAAAGCTTCGACAGCGTGCCGAAGTTTCAGGAGCAAGACCTTGCGCTTGGATAATCTTTAAAATTGGACATCTGGGATATTGGCTTATTGGCACTGTTCAATCTGGTTTTCTTCTCCAGAGGGCTTAACAATAACCAATAGGCCGGGCACTTCATCTCGGCCTTTTACTGTTATTGTTTCAAGATGAAGAACAATTATGAAAAGTCCAATTGAAAAATTAGCCGCAGCGACATTGATAATTGCAGCGGCGTTTATCGCCATACATCAGTTCAACGGCTCGCTCGACAGAGCAATTTTCACCCGCATCGATTCATCGGGAAATGTCCGGAAATGCAAAATTTTAACGTGGAAAATTACCCTTCTGGATAAGGCGACGATTCTCCGGTGTATGGCCTCCGAACCATATTACGTCAGAGTTGTATGGCCGAGGGGAAGGACTTTCTCACTTACGAGGACAAAGGTCTCCATTTCGAAATCCACAAGAAGAATAGAACGGTGACGGAGATTACTGTCAATCAGACAACGGGCAATCATGCTGATAATGATGCACCCAACAGCGACAAGGCAATAATGCTCAGCGAGCAGTCACTAGGACCAATTTCGAGACCAAATGCACAAACTTACGTACATTGAGAAAGTCGAAATCAAGAAAAGCAGTCGTCGTCCATGGTTGA
>JBARRE010000045.1:0-16048 GCA_049644065.1 Sedimentisphaerales bacterium
ATAATAATAAACCGACTCTTCGCATGATATCTTCCTAATCTGATATTCCTCAGGCCACATTAGCGCAAGGACTTAGGAAAGCGCGTTCCACTTCTTTATAGAAGCACAGACTTCATCTAACCATTCGCCCAAATCGAGAACTGTCCCAAGATTGCCTTTGTTCAGGTAAGACCTAATCTTCTCAGCAAAAAGGACTTTCTTCGACAAAAATCCCTCACCCTCACCTCTCTTGATATCATTGAGATAGTCGCTAAAGGATTCATACGGTCCGACCTGCTTGGCCGCCCCTTTCTCATAAAATGCAGCTATTGCATTCTGTGGTATATAATTTTCGACCTCTCTGCCCTTAGTAACCCAACAAACAGCACTTATGTTTTCGAACTCTCGCTGAATTCTCTTCTTCGTAGAGTTTAGAGGATGAGCTTTATACCTCTTGTCACTATCGAGCATGATTATTGCATTTCTATTGATCAGAAGAATTCTTATTAGTTCATTTTCCTCCTGTTCCGACACTTCTGCAGAAAGATGCGAAAGCAGACGACCACCGTAAAACAAGCACTGATAGTGCGCACCCTCGCGCAACTCACCATCGCTCCAGACTTCAACCCACCGATTAAAATACAATCTGTCTGAAGGTCCCTCAACCCAAACGACTCCATTGGATTGCAGAAGATCACTTGCACGCACATCAAGGTCGTCAAGAATTCCCTGCCTTTGTACATAGGCTTCCACTCTACGTACAGAAGCTTTCTTACCATCATGTGTTGTGTGTATTAATTGGGCATCGGGATCGCTGCTAAAAAGGTCGATGACTACATTCGAATGCGTTGTAATGAAGAAATGAGTATTATGCGTTAACGCAACGTCTCTCAAATAAAGAAATAGCCGCCGCTGTAGGGCCGGATGCACATTGTTCTCAAGTTCTTCGAATCCGAACAAATAGTTGTCCAAGGATTGCTTTTCCTTGATCGGAACCAAATGCAGAAAAATAAGTACTAACAATATCGTTTTCAGGCCACTTCCTGACTGCGACAAGGCTATGCGACCTTTTTCTTCTTCTTCGAGATATATCTCCCAACATCCACCTTCGAGTTGCTGTACAACTATATCTGTGAAACTGGCATCAGGCTGCATTATCTTGTTTAACTCTTCCAATAAAGTCCATTCAACCAGTTGGCTTGGCAGCGATGCTTTGTTTACGAATTGCTGTATGATGGTTGTTGCCCCCGAGCCGTTCTCGTCTACCCTGCGGTTGTCATCGGGTTCCGGATGAATGTCTCTTTCCGCTCTTAAATGTTTGAATGATTTGTGTCTGAAGGGGTTGTTTAGTGTTGAAGCAAAGTGTCCTTGAAATGCCGTTGCATAGGGTGGAAGCGATTTGCTAAGTTCTACAAACACTGCCGAACCATCAGGTTTCAATTGTACGGTAAGTATACGACCTACCAATTCTCTTCCAAGGCTCCAATGATCCATGGTTGGAGGGAACCCATTGTCGTGTGCCCCAGGCTTAAATACCTTTTTAACATCATCCTCAGCAAGAGGAAAACTCAGCAGAACCTGTGGATCTTCATTCTTGTGAGCCAAAGGCTTCAAATCATATGGTTTAATCGCATATTTGACTAAATCAAGCAAACTTGACTTGCCTGAGTTATTCCTCCCTACAATGATATTAATGGGCAGTATGCGCTCAAACCCTTGGAATTCTTCACCGAAGCATTTGTAATTCTTGAATTTTACTGAAAAATCTTTCATCATGAAGCCAATGTGCAAATGTTATTTCCAATTACTCGCAATTCCCCTCCATTCCTACTGGGCATGATGTCCCCATTTACGATTCACGCCTTATAATAAAAATCATCCCGCATCGAGCACAATCTGGGCTCTCAACCGGATTGGACACTCAATTACCGGGATTATAACGATCTTCACCTGGACGTCAATAAAAATGATTTAATTCGCCGTGGGACAAGCGGTCCCGTTCAGAGTTCTATGTACTGCTTGGGCTCGAATGCAGTTGTCATTGACCATGTTGTGGCCTTACCGTTCTTCAGGATGTAGGGGATCATAACCTCGTAGCCCTGGAGCTCGATCCATGGTTTCAAAAACGGGAAGTCTTCGAGAATCTGTTTCTTCAGCTCCAGATCGTCAAGCATCTCTACGGTGCCTTCTATACGAACCTGGCGGTTTTCATCGCCGGCGTCGTAGAAGCACATCTCGACCGACGGATTGGCCTGCAATTGTGTGTTGACATCCTTGTCCCTGCCGGTGCTGAACAAAATCCCGTTCTCATCGGCCCGGCATACCATCATCATACGCGTATGAGGCTGACAGCCGTCGGTTGTGGCAAGACTGAACATAGGATTTTTTGTCACGAATTCGAGGATTTCTTCTTTGGTCATAATCAGGCTCCTTGTATTGTGAAGGTTAAGTGATTTTTTCTTTGCCGTTCATGTAGGGGCGGAGAACTTTGGGTATTGTTATCGAGCCGTCGGAGTTCTGGTAAAGCTCCATGACAGGAATCAGGACTCGCGGCGAAGCGATGACGGTATTGTTAAGCGTGTGACAGAAAACGTTCTTCTTGGTGGCAGGCTCTTTGTAGCGGAGATTCATCCGCCGGGCCTGGAACTCGTAGAATTTACTGGCACTGTGCGTTTCGCAATAATTGCCGCGCGAGGGCATCCATGCCTCGATATCAAATTTTTTGGCCTGGCCTCGTCCGAGGTCACCGGTGCAGACGTTCACAACACGGTAGGGCAGCTCCAGCGCCTGCATTACGGCCTCGGCGTTGGCTAAAATTTCCTCGTGGAATTTCCTGCTCGCCTCGGCACTGTTTTCACAGATCACGACCTGCTCGACCTTATCGAACTGATGGATTCTGTACAGGCCGTAGGTGTCCTTTCCCGCAGCGCCAGCCTCGCGCCTAAAGCAGCTTGACAAAGCGACGTACTTCAATGGCAGCTCATCGGCTTCCAAAATCTCGCCCATCCGGTAGGCCGTCAGCGGGACCTCCGCGGTGCCCACCAGATTGAGCTGGTCTTTCTCCATTCTGTATGTCTGGTCCTCGGAACCGGGATAGTAGCCCGTACCTCGCATCGCCTCATCTTTCATCAGAAGCGGCACCGACAAGGGGACATAACCTTTACCGACCATAGAATCCATCGCGAACCGCAGGACCGCCCAGTGCAGCAGGGCACCGTCACCTTTTAGAAAGTAGTTTCTCGTCCCGGCTAATTTGACGCCCCGCTCTATATCCATCATGCCCAGTGCCAGGCCCAGTTGAACGTGGTCTTTCGGCTCGAAATCGAACTGGGGTATTTCGCCCTCTTTCCGTATTTCAGTATTTTCCGTATCGTCCTTGCCCAACGGCACATCATCATCCGCCGGTTGAGGGACCTGCTGCATGATCTGGTCGAACTGCGGCTGGAGACTCTTTATCTCATCCTGAAATTTTGCTTCGTTTTTCTTGTGCAGACTCAGCTTACCTATGGCATTGGTTCTTTCGTCTCCGGATAGTTTCGGTATTGATTTACCGAGCTTGTTTTTTTCGGTGGCGATATACTGTAGTTTCTTTTTGTTTTCTTGAATATCAGCATCTACGCTGAGCAGATGGTCAATATCCACGTCAAAGTGTTTATCTCTGGCAGCTTTTTTGAACTTTTCCGGGTTGTCTCGAATTTCTTTAATATCGATCATAATTCGTATCGCGTAAACCGGCGGTAAAACCGCCGGCTAAATACTATTCATATCTTTTTACGATTACAACGTTATTCTGTCCGCCGAATCCGAAGGACTCGTTCATCGCAACTTTGACCGGCATTTTTCTTGGCTTATTGGGGACATAATCCAAATCGAGTGCGGGATCAGGGTCGTTCAGGTTCATTGTGGGCGGTACGATGTTGTCCCGGATTGCCAGGACGCAGGTAATCAGCTCGGCAGCACCGGCGGCGCCGATCAAATGGCCTAACATACTCTTGACGCTGCTGGCGGGGGTGTTCTTCGCTTCTTCTTTGAAAACCGCTTTGATGGCCTTGGTCTCGATCGAGTCGTTCTCGGCGGTGCTTGTGCCGTGGGTATTGATGTAATCGACGTCTTTGTAAGTGATGCCCGCATCTGTGAGTGCCGCAGTCATCGCCTGGACCGCACCTCTGCCTTCTTCATGCATATCGGTGACACGAAATGCATCTGAACTGCTGCCGTAGCCGATGACTTCGGCCAGTATTTTGACACCTCGTTTTTTCGCAGAACTGAGAGATTCAAGAATAAGTATCGCTGCACCTTCGCCGAGGACGAAGCCGTCCCTGCTGGCTGTGAACGGTCTCGATGCCGTCTTGGGACTGTCGTTCCTCGTCGATATGGCAGTCAAACGATTGAAACCCGTGACGCCCAGCGGGTGAATCATCGAATGCGCGCCGCCTGCGATGATAACGTCCGCATCGCCTTTGCGAATCAGCATGGTTGCTTCACCGACAGCCTGTGTGCTGGCCGCACAGGCCGTCAGGCAACTACGCGTCGGCCCGCGGGCACCGGTAAGCATAGCCAGGTGAGCGGCGGGCATGTTTGGCTCCTGCTCAAGCTCGCGCATCGGGTACATCCCGCCGAAAGCAACTTGTGCCCACCGGCCCCAGTCCATCTCGTCTTTCTCTGAGTCCCATCCTTCGGCGATTGCGGCAAAAAATACATCATTGTCAACGGAACCTTCACCCGCCCCCAAATAAATCCCTAAACCGGTTCGGTCTATACCGTCAGTTGGTTCTTCGGTTTCAACGTCAATACCCGCCTGACGACAGGCCTGAACCGCCGCACCGACGACAAAGCCTGCACCACGATTGCTGTGCTCGTGCAGTTGAGGATTCTTTGTATATTGTGAATGGTCATACCCTTTGACTTCGGCATCGAACGTCGTGGGAAACGTCGAAGCGTCGAAAATTGTGGTTTTAGCCACTCCGCTTTTTCCTGCTAATACGCCTTGCCAGAGCGATTCCACGTCGTGCCCCAGAGGGCAAACAATCCCCATTCCGGTTATTACTACTCTTTCAGTCATTCGTTACATCTTTGAAATTTTCTGCTATCAACAATACATTGAACAACGAATATCGAATATTGGATATTCAATTTGTTTTTTTCAATACCACAGCCGCAGTTTGTCCGCCGTAGGTGTAGCTACAGCACAACGCAAAGCGAATATTTTTCACCTGCGGTTGATTTACAATATTCAGATTGCAGCCGGCAGCTTTTTTATCACAATTTATCGCCGCGGGGATTTTCCCATCTCGCATCGCACAAAGCGCTGCGATGACATCCACCGCTCCACTTGCCGCACCAGTGTTGCTCAGCATGCTTTTGGTCGGCCAGACGGGTATTGTTGCCGCTGCGTCACCGAGTACCGCCTGGATTGCTTTTGCCTCGGCCAGATCATCAGCAGGGATTCCCGTGCCGTGCGGGATAATCAGGTCCAAATCATCCGGGCGGATCTGCGCTTCGGCCATGGCCTTTTCTATCGCGATCCGAATACCTTTACCATCAGGTTCGATATGTTCGTACTCAGGATTGATACTGTTGCTTTGTCCGAGACCGACGAGTTCGGCATAAATCTTTGCATCCCGTCTCCCGGCGTGTTGAAGTTCTTCGAGTATGACGACGCCGGCGGCTTCGCCGAAAACCGAGCCTTTGGCGTCGGCGTCAAAAGGCCTGCAGGCGGTAGCCGGTTCATCATTGTTTTCGCTTGTAGCTCTTTTTAGCAGGCACTGACGAATCATAATTATCGGATTGACTTTTGCCTCTGCGCCGCCGGCCAGAGCAATATCACTGCCTCCGCGTGCAATAACCTGGGCCGCCTCAGCGATCGCCAGATGCCCGGCCGCCTCGGCACAGGTGATTGTATTGCTCGGGCCCTGTATGTCGTGAATAATCCCGACATGGCATGCGAGCATGTTGGGCAGATATTTCAACAGCCATAAAGGAGTGACCAGGCCGAGGCCCTCGGCGCCCCATTTGCGAATGTCGAACTTACCATCGGTAGTGCTGGCCGCCACGGCGGGGGCCAGCTCGACCAGGTCGCAGCTTATAAGGCCCGCGCCGAGATTGATTGCCACACGCTCGGGGTCAATGTTGATATTCTCCGGATCGATACCTTTGGTAACAAGACCGGCGTGTATGAAAGCTTCATTTGCCGCGATTACGGCCAGCTCGATGTCCCTTGACATAAGTTTAGTGGCTTTACGATGGATCTTCGGCACATAATCCCGGATTTTATATTCAGGAACCTGACCGGCCACCTTACAGCTAAAGCCAACGGGATCAAATGCCGTAATTCTGTCTATACCACTCCTGCCGGCACAAAGAGAAGCCCATGTGTCACCGGCGGTTAGTCCGAGCGGAGTGATTTGCCCAAAACCTGTTATTGCTACACGAGCCGAATCCATCAATCTTGCCCCGACTCTCTCCCGGCACCCGAAAGCACATCCCGCAGAAGTGGTTCGAAAACCGATGTACCCGTGCCGAAAACGAAGTTCTCTTTCGGAAACTCTTTGCCGGCCAGATTCTGGTCTATATGACTGAACATCAAATCGATCTCGGCGAGAAGCTTTTCCGAACATGTGATCCGACCGCTTGTACTGGCCGCTTCAGGAGCGATTGATTCGATAGTTGCATCTAATTTGATAGTATCGCCCGGCTTTACGTAGTCGAAAAAGACGGCTTTCTTGATCTTTGCAAGGATCACTTTTTCCCGGAACTTCTTTGCCTCTCCGACGAGGATTCCCGCCGTCTGGGCCATCGCTTCAATGCACAAGCTCTCCGGCATTACCGGAAAACCGGGGAAATGGTCGTGCAGATGCTCTTCGGCAAGCGTAACGTTCTTGAGCGCCACGGCACGTTTGCCGCTCTCGAACTCAATAAATTTATCTATCCAAATCCAACGCATTTCACGCCGGGGCGTTTTTCCGCAGCTTATTGCAAATCGGCAGCCCCGCCTATATTAAAATTAGCGGCAGATTGACTTCGAACCATCCTGCCGCTGAGACTATAAAGACGATTTTCGCTACGATGATTAAGCAGCATTGAGCTTATTCTCAACGTAGTTTATGATTGCATTGACAGTGAATAAATCACCCATTTTGTTAATATCAGGATCTTTCTCGAATTCCGACAGGTCCGTATGCGGCATCTTTTCCCGCAGTTCGGCCAGGCCCTTTTCGGTCAATTTGCCGTTATGGATAAATTCGGAATTGTTCATCAGACCCTCAGCGGGAAACAATTCTTCCCGGGGGATTTTGATTCCGAACGCTTTTTCCAGTCGAAACACGATGTCCAAAAAGTCAATGCTCTCGGCACCCAAATCTCCCATTAAGGTCGCTTCAGTCGTAACCTCATCGTCGTCAACTCCCAGCGCCTCGATCAGAACTTCCCGAACCTGCTGTTCAATTTCGTCTCGACTCATTGCCATGTTTATTCTACCTCCAGTATTCTTAATTGTGTAACAATCCTTGTTAAACGACTTTGATTCTCGGTTATCTGCCTATAAACGATGAACTATCTTAGCAATTCCCACCGTTTTTTCAAACTCTCAATGACCTGGGCATCTACCGTTGCCATTGCCGAATTTCCATCAGCTAAGTTAAAATGTTTCAAGGCGAACCGTGCCTCGATAATTACGTCGCCTTCCGATAAGCCAACGCCGGAGAAGCTGCTGACGTTTTCTTCGATAGTCCTGGCTTTGACCGTATATTCTATCTGGGCGCCGGGCGCCAGGAAACTCTTATACTTTACATTTCTTGCCTGTTCAAGCAATATCATGCTGTGAGCGAAATTTTCCGTCCGTCGCACCAGCCACGAAGCCGATTCGATCAGTCCTTCCAGCAGAAGGACACCGGGCAGTACAGGAAACGTCGGAAAGTGGTCGGCCAGATATTCCTCAGACAGGGAAACGTTCTTAACTGTCTTGATTTGCTTGCCGGCTTCCAGCGAAACTACCTTGTCAATTAGTATAAATCTCATAAGTTAGTATTTAGTCGTTAGTATTTAGCCGGTGGTTTTACCGCCGGTTTTCATCAACTACAATATAAAATCCGCAATACGATACACAAGAAGCAATTGTTTTTCCAGCGTTTTTTCGCTTTCTCTGCACTTTCTGCATAAAACAGTGGAAGTATATAGCAGCAGCTTCTGGATTTTATCGCGGTTTTTTGGTATAATAACCAATTGGGTAGGTTAGCTTAATGCTATTATAGTATCGTCGTTGGGGCATAAGAAAGTTTCAGGGAGCGGTGAGTGTATATCAGGTTTTTGCTATCAATGGTTGTTCTGCTGGCGAGTCTGACGGGCGTCGGAAGGGCTGAGCCTTTAAAAATCATCATCGTAACCGGCAACGCCGAATCGGAACGCGGCTACACCGAATTCCTGCAGGAAATCTACAGGGGAAATGTCGAAGTTAATATTGATGCCGACAGATTCGACGAAGGCCTCAGCGACAAGAAAAAGCTCGAACTCAAAGCCGCCGACCTGATTATTGTCTCACGGGACCTCTCCAGCAAAGATTATAATGCCGATTCTGAATTCTGGAACGGACTGGGCGTGCCTATCCTGAATCATAATATCAAACTCGCCCGAAGTGATGATCATGAACAATGGGACTGGCTGGCCGGCAACGATATAAGTACGAGTGCGCTTACACACCTGGCTGTTGCCTATGCTGATGATGAGATTTTTGCAGGCGTCGATACTTCTTCAGGCTACGTGGAAATATTCACTGCGGGTAAAGAAATCGACCACTCGAACCAGGCATCTGCAGGCAGTGGCACCGTCCTTGCCACCTCCAACGGCATAGTTGTAATCGCCCGTTGGCTCGGTAATGAGATGAAGTATTACAACGATTCAGATTACGCGCCCGGCGCCGCTCGCGTATTTTTCGCGCTGCCGGAAAAGACATACGAGTTCTTCGATGACGCTACCGAGCAGGCAAAGTTGATCCTGGAAAACGCCGTGCTTTCGCTGCTGCCTATAGACCGGCCGGCCGGCGACCTTGACTATGATGGCGATGTTGACTTTGATGATTTCGCTATTTTCGCTAGCTGCTGGAAGAATTCCGGATTCACCCCGAACTCTCCATGCAGCCAGGCTGACCTTACAGGAGATACGGATATAGCAGCGGACGATTTGGTGTTATTTACCGATTCATGGCTCAAGGGCGTTGATACTACCGTTCCCGAGCCGAATATTATGAACTGGCAAATCGAACCTGTGGCAACTTCTACGTTTTCGATATACATGGAAGCAAAAACAGCCATTGATACTCAAAACGGCATCGAGTATTACTTCCAATGCACATCAGGCAACGGGCCGGACAGCGGCTGGCAGTACAGCAACATTTTCGAACCGAACGGCCTGGCCATGGGCACGGAATACACCTACAGCGTTAAGGCCCGCGATACTTCAGGCAATCTCAATGAGACCGACTGGTCAATCCCTGTGACGACCAGAACGTTCAAAATATTCTTCGAAATTGCCGATGCCTCGGCAGCGGTGGCCCTCACGCCGGATATTTTTGTCGTGGCCGACGATGAGACCAACAAGCTCAGAGTGTATGACATGAATAATCCGGGCTCCGCTGCGATTGCCGACGCAAAAATCGGAGACTATTTGAATATTGATCCCTGCCACCCTGAGATCGACATCGAAGGCGCAACCTGGTTTAACGGCAGAATCTTCTGGATAACATCGCACGGCAGAAACAGGGACGGCAAATACTGGTACAGCCGCAATCAGTTCTTTGCAACGAGCGTCACTCTGAACGGCAACGAGCTGAACGTCACCGTGGACGGCAATTACACGAATCTGATCGATGACTTAATCGCCTACGATTCTCTTTACAACCTGGGCCTTGCTGATGCAATCGGAGTCGTTGACGGCCACGCCGATACGAACAATATTCCCGACCTTGCCCCGAAAGACCAGGGATTGAACATCGAAGGGCTTTGCGCTGCCGCCGACGGCAGCTCCATGCTCATCGCCTTTAGAAACCCAAGGCCGAAGCCCGAAGATAAAAAACTGGGACTTATCATCCGGCTCAACAATCCCGAAGCAGTGGTCCTAAACGGAGCGGCCCCTGACTTTGCTCCGCCGCTGGCGGTGGACCTTGACGGCCTCGGCATACGAAGTATCGAATACTCGCACGCACTCGGCCAATATCTAATCATCGCCGGCTCACACAAATCCGGCGAGGAAAAACCGCTGCAAACACTCTATAAATACCATATGGCAACGGGATTGCTGACAAAACTGGCCGATTTCCCCTTTATCACGCCTGAAGCGATGTTCCAGTTCCCGGGCAGTAATGATATTCACCTGCTCAGCGACGATGGAGCGATATTAGTAGATACTCCCGACGGCCCCATCCAGAACAAATACCTGTCAAAAGAGCAAAGAACCTTCCGAGCCCACCAGATAACACCATAAAGTTCGGTCCTGTCATTCCGCACTTGATGCGGAATCCATCACTACCCAAAAGACTGGATTCCCGTTTTCACGGGAATGACAAAACCAAGACGCAATACGCATCACGCAGTACTCAATACGAAATAAATTGGCTTTGTTTTTTCGCCGCCTCAAAGCATGAAATTCTTCATAATCTCCTTTCATATAAGACTTTACGCCAATTTCGCCCGTTCGAAAATTGGCTTTGTTTTTTCAAACGTGCCCTTTCAACTCGTTTAGGATTTAGAGCTTAGTGCTTAGTATTTCCGGCCAAAGGCCGGCATATTGGCTTTGTTTTTTCAACTAAGCTATGTTTAATGCCGTTGTTTCGGATTTAGAGCTTAGTATTTCGGATTTCCGGCCGAAGGCCGGCTTTGGTTTTGTTTTTTCAAATAGCAACAAATTAAAACCGCTGATTTCGCTGGTTACGCGGAATAAAAAGAAAAAATCGTAAATCGCAAGTCGTAAATCATAAATGACAAAGTTTTCCATTTTCCATTCTGCATTCTCAATTCATAATTCTAAATTCTATTCGTTATCTATTATACGAACCGACCCGTTGTTCGTCAAACAAATTCTAAAAAAATCTCCATGAGACGGCGTTATTTACCGCGGGGAACGACGAGCACGCTGAGAAACAATATATAATGAAAAAAGACAAATATTCTTGTATATCCTGTCAGAAGATATTTTAGACACTGATTAACACTGGCAAACACGGTTTAAATTAAAAGAAAAAAACGTGTAAATCCGTGTCAGAAGGACTTTTTTTATTGCTTTTTACTCGTTTTAGTCTATTATTATTCCAAAGGCGATATACAACATGCTATATGCGACATACGAAAATATTCGCCTTATTTATTTCAATGCCGTACCTATTTAGCCGGGCTTGGAGCCTGTCCTGAGCTTGTCGAACGGATCTGCCCGGAGAAGTCCGATGTAATAGTCTAAGATTATTCATCAGTAGGCGACGAAAGGTGGAAATAAAGATATGAGTTTTTCATGCGACAGATAGATTTTGTCAACAAAAAGATATACTAGGGAAGCTTTATTTCGCCGACTGGGCATAACGACATGTAAGATGGATTCGTCATGAAGCTTTTAATAGATACGAGTGGAGTTTTCAAAATCATACCTATAATCGCGCTGATAGTGGCTGTAGTTGGAGCGATATTAGCATATTTACGCTATCAATACACAAGAAAAAAAGCAAAGTGTGAGAAGTCAGAGCAGGAATTCAAGGATTGTCGTCGGTATTTATCCAGAAACAGACAGGAATTGGTGAGGGACATTCTTGCAGCTTTATACAAAAATCATGAACTAGAGCCCAATATACCACTATTATTTAACGACAGATGGTTTCCTAAAAAGCCCTTGCCACTGCAGGGCGTGGAAATCGCTCTCCACAATCACGAGGAGAGCACGTATACACCATTGAATTGCGAAAAAATACTGCCGTATGCAAACATCTGGAATAGGTACTCAAAGTACTCCGATGCGATAAGAGAAATCGATCAACCTCAATTATTTACTGATCTCGTAAGTTATAGACTAATGGGAATAGAAACGTCTAAGGGAATAATGATGCATTTTGGCAAGTGTTCCTACTTTGACTATATAAACACAGGTGAAGTATTGTGCTATGAGTTGGCGAGAAGAAAATTCCTTCATGAAGAGAAGAAGCGTCAAAAGAAAGAATTTAACATTAAAATGCTAAGTGTTAGGGATCAGGTTAGAGATCCATTCGACTTTCAAAATCGAGCTGTCATACCTGGTATAAATACACTGACTATTTGCGAAGATCAAAACGACCTGAGGTTTTACATGCACTCTCGTGAAGTAGGAAAAGTAGCTGCAGCAATGGGAACCTTTCACGTCGTACCAGCAGGTGAATTTCAGCCAGCTACAGATAATCCTCATGATATCAAGAACGATTTTTCCATTTGGAAGAACATAATGCGAGAATACAACGAGGAATTTCTCAATGCCCCGACCGGAGAACAGACCGGTAAGAGTCCTGATTACGAGAATGAGGAACCATATTCCTCGTTAAACCTCGCATTAAATAATGGAGATTTAAGAGTCTTGTTTCTTGGCGTAGGCTTAGATCCACTAAGTTTAAAGGCAGAAATCCTCACTGTTTGTATTTTTAAACAGAATGTATTCAGTGAGATATTCAAGAAGATGACTGGGAAAGATAACGAAGGCATCTTAATCATGGGAAAGAATAACAAAGGAATTCCTTTCACAGAAAAAAACGTGGAAACGTATGTGCATGACAAACGTATCCTTTCGGCAGCAATAGGCTGTTTAGTGCTTGCGTGGCATCATAAGGATTATTTATTCGAGAAAAAACAAAAGAATATTTCAGACCAGTGAGTTAAAGAGTGTCGTACATTTTTCGATGAGTTGTGTTTAAGAAGGATAGGAGTAGTCATTGATTATTTACTATTTACGATTTATTATTTTTTCCCGCGTAATCCGCAGTTGGGCTGAATTATTAAGGAGCTTTGGGATATCGACGGTGACTGGAAATAATTATTATGTCCACGGAATTCGCATTATTGAGTTTCAGAAGCAAGGCCTTGAAATATTATAAGCTTCTAAAAATGATAGAGTTATAACTAATATCAATTGTGATTTAATGGTAGCGTGGAAAAATTACTCAGTTTGAGAGATTTTTGACTTGACAATATATAACAAGATCATGTAGCATTAGAGACATTATGTGTTTGAATGTGACAACTTCAAGCCAGCTAACATCATCTGTTAGCAGAAAGGAGGTATTTCCGTCCCAAAATAGATTGAAAGAATGTTTCTCTAACCTGACTGAAATGCAGAAAGGAGATATACATGTTCATCGCAAACTCAAGGGCTTCACCCTAATCGAATTGTTGGTAGTCATTGCCATCATAGCTCTGTTGATGGTAATTCTGACGCCGTTGAATTTCGTACTCTGGCGGTGCTTTCCTCGCGACGAGATCGGGTGCTTATCTCGCGAGGAGATAGAAATTAAGTTGAAGCGATTGTGGTCCAGAGTCAAACGTTCATGTGTAGTTGCCAAGAAGATCAATTTATTGTTGCGCGGACCTCTCTCTACAATGCGGCTTTTTTATGCGCTGACGGTTCGAAAAATATCCTCCACAGGCAGCGCCTTCACTTACTATCACTATACTGTGCCACCTCCAAATGGTCCCAATCTTATAGTATCAGAAAATAATTAACTGAGAAACATGATTTGGGAATCTCCTTTCGAAAGGAGCCGACTATGGATTTGGAGAAATGGCAAGAAATTTGCAAAGTTATCGACTCTTACATGCAGGATATTGAAAATATAACGAATGAAATATGCTCGTTGGCTATCGTACAAGATTTGAGGGACTATTGTGGCCAGGAAGAATATCGTGTGAAAGTAATACGATTATTGCAGGAAGCAGTAGCGGTGCGCAAAGATATTTATGAATATCTGCCTCTGCTTATAGATAAGCTCATAAGGGAACAAAGATGGGCGGCCAGCCAAATTAGTGCTATTATTGATGCATGCATGTTAAGGTTAGAAAAGTGTAGAACTAAGTTGCGATGTCTGCAGCGAAACATTGAGGCATACGCTGGATTTGAAAAAGACAATAGATGGTTAATCTGGGGACACCTTACTCATTTCTCCCTTTAACTTAGAAAACCAGAGACAGCCCTTTTCATTTATTATTTTCTATTTATTATTTTTAAAGATAGGTGTGGCAGTCTTAGGGACTCCGCTGTAAGGCATCCTGTGGACTTGCGGAGAGTCGGCACCCTACAAAACTTTAATAGATCCCTCCGCTCGGCTACGCCTCGGTCGGGATGACCGGGGAGGGCAATGTCAATTTACTATTTTCTATTTACTATTTATTATTGTTCCTACTTACGAAGGAGTAATAAGCGGCAAATCCAGGCCATTTTTTCTTTGTGACTTTTAGTCTTAACAGCTATACTCTATACGTATGAACGTACGCAATGCGAAAATTTCGGATGTTAAGGCAATTAATGCCCTGATCAATTCTTATGCCGAGCGGGACAGGATGTTGTTTCGCTCTCTGGCCGATATCTATGAGAATTTGCAGACCTTTATTGTGGCTGAACTTGATGAAACAATAGTCGGCTGCTGTGCGCTGGAAGTTATCTGGGCGGATTTGGCGGAAATAAAATCACTGGCGGTCGATGGGGCAAACAAGGAAAAAGGCATCGGCAGGGGGTTAGTAGATGCCGCCGTCGAAGAAGCGGTAAAGCTCGGCGTGCCGAAAGTATTCGCCCTGACGCTCGAGCCGGCGTTTTTTGAGAAATCAGGATTTGCAATAGTGGAAAAAGAGGCGTTGCCCATGAAGGTCTGGAGCGACTGTGCACGCTGCCCGAAGCAGCAGAATTGCGATGAAATCGCAGTAATTAAAGAAGTATTTAGTGAATAGTGAATAGTCCCGGATTTGTCTTCACCAACGGCAGTGAGTACCTTGACTTTCCTGGACAAGATACTGATGAGAAAAACCAGTTTTAGGGAATTTTTCGCGCCGGATTAGGCCACCAGATGCAGACTTATAGAATAGAGGCATGAAAAAAAACTATTGTATCTAGTTTTAAGACTTAACAAACAAAACAGTAATTAAAAGCGTTCTGCGTACTGCATGCTGGAAGGACAATATGGTTGAACATCATGTATTTCCGATGTGGCTTGGTTATCTACATTTAAACCCCCTTAGAAAACTGACGCATAATCCCGATAAGATTCTCGGACCATATGTAAACGAAGGAATGATAGTTGCGGATATCGGCTGTGCGATGGGTTTTTTCAGTCTGCCCCTTGCGAAGATGGTCGGTGCGAACGGCAAAGTTATATGTGTGGATATCGAGGAAAAGATGATCCGGTCGCTCGAAAAACGTGCGCAGAAAGCAGGACTGTCCGGCAGGATTCAAACTATCATATGTAATGACGGTTCTCTTTGTCTGGATGATTTCAAAGGAAAAATCGATTTTGCCCTTGCCATAGGTGTCGAGCATGAGATTCAAGGCTCAACTAAATTTTTCTCGGAACTAAACCAAGCGATGAAGCCGGCCGGCAGGTTGTTAGTAGCGGCACCAAAATGGTTTGTATCGGAGACGGATTTCGAGAGGACCGTTTCGGTTGCAAAGCACAATGGTTTTGAAGTAACGGACAAACCACAGATGAAAGGCTGCATGACTGTGCTGTTGCAAAAGAAATCTTAATGACAACAAAATACGCACGACGCAGTCCGTAAGGACTCCTTAGGAGAACGAATCATCCTACCTGCCGACGCTGGAAGAGTGCTACTGCCAAAGCGAGAATGGCGCCCGTGTAGCATAAGGCGTAGGAGGCCCCTATGAGAAGATATTTCACAGGCACATCATTGCCTTCGTAGATGGCGTCGCTTATCCAGAAAATCTGCAGGTTCGGCACTAAAAACCTGCCAATTTTAGCCCATAAATGTGCATCGGCGAATCTGCCGAATGCGTAATCACTGACCAGGCCCAGCAGGAAAATCCCGATACAGGCCGAGAGCGTCACGACAATATTGAACCTGGACGAAAG
>JBARRE010000046.1:0-3724 GCA_049644065.1 Sedimentisphaerales bacterium
TGGATGAAATCGAAGCACCGAAACCAAGTCAATACCAGTGGCTGCTGCATGCCTTTGAAAAAATGGAAATCCAAGGCAGCCAGGTTACCTCCCGTCGCCGCGGGGCCACATTGGATGTTTCCTTAGCATGTTCCCACGGGCTAAACCTCGCGCAAACGGATCAATTCGACACCCCGTACAATTCCGGCATCCCGGAAGCCTATCACCGGGAAAAGGCCAATCATTGGCACGTTACAGCAGAGACCGCAAAAAAATCAAAAAAGACGCGTATCGCTGCAGTGATGGCTGTTTACGGCGCCAATGAAAAATTTGATGTGCAAATACAGCATAAGAACGGCTGGTTGGGAGCAACTGCGACCGGTGATTTTGGACAGGTCGAAGGCTGGATTCGTATCGATGAAAGTGATACGAATCCGGCAAGCTTTGCTCCTGAACTCATCAACCGACAAATCGATCTTTGGGGCCAAAGTCGCGATGGCGAAATCTTTTATATATAAGCTCTAATGTAATGGAGAGCGAAAATATCTGTATTTATGTTTTGCGAGTTCCTTTATTTTATATCTGCGTGATACTCCTGGAGCGATTTAATCTGCCCGGGCTTTTTCTGGAAGGCTGCAATTCCCTTAGCGGCCGCCGCGGCCGCCGCCGCTGTCGTGATATAAGGTATTTTGTATTTAATCGCTGCTTTGCGGATATAGGAGTCGTCGTGTTTACTTTGTTTGCCGCTCGGGGTGTTGATAACAAGTTGTATCCGGCCGTTCGTTATACTGTCGAGAATGTTCGGCCGGCCCTCGTGCATCTTGAGAATGTGTTCCGATTTTACTCCACTTTTCGCTAAAAGCTTGTGTGTCCCCTCGGTAGCGAGAATCTTAAAGCCGAGATTCGCGAACTCCTTCGCGGTCTGGAGAGCGGAAGCTTTGTCTTCGTCCGAAATGGTAATCAGAACAGTTCCATCCGAGGGCAGCGGCGATTGCGTAGCCTCCTGCGCTTTATAGAACGCCAGCCCGAACGAATCCGCCATGCCGAGGACTTCGCCGGTCGAGCGCATCTCGGGGCCCAAAAGCGGATCGACTTCGGGGAACATGTTGAAAGGAAACACGGACTCTTTTACGCCGAAATGCGGGATGGACATCCTCTTTAACTTCATGTCTGATAGTTTTTTGCCAAGCATTAGCTGCGTTGCGATCCGAACCATTGAAATCCCGCAGACTTTCGAAACCAGCGGCACGGTCCTCGATGCACGCGGATTGGCTTCGAGAATATAAACGATGTCATCGGCAATGGCGTACTGAATATTCATCAAACCGACCACGTTAAACTCGATGGCAATTTTACGATTGTAGTCATAAATTGTCTTGAGATGTTTTTCGGGAATACTAACCGGCGGCAGCACGCAAGCCGAGTCACCCGAATGGACGCCGGCCAGCTCGATATGCTCCATGATCGCCGGGACGAAAGCATCAGTGCCGTCGGCGATGGCGTCGGCTTCCACCTCGATGGCGTTTTCCAGAAACTTGTCAATCAGGATCGGTCGCTCCGGCGAGACATCCGTCGCCTTGGCGACATAGTATCGCAGCATTTCTTCATCGTGCACCACTTCCATGCCGCGGCCGCCGAGGACATACGAAGGCCGGACCATCAACGGATAGCCGATCTTAGCGGCGATTTTAAGCGCCTCGTCCAGGTTACTCGCCATGCCGGACTCCGGCTGCGGGATGCCGAGCTTCTTCATCAGCTTTCGGAACCTGTCCCTGTCTTCCGCCAGGTCGATCTTTTCGGGCGAGGTACCGATGATTTTGACGCCGGCGTCTTCCAACTCTGCGGCAAGATTCAGCGGCGTTTGCCCGCCGAACTGCACGATCACGCCTTCCGGCTTCTCCTTGTTGTAAATGCTCAGAACATCTTCGACGGTGAGCGGCTCGAAGTACAGCTTGTCCGAAGTGTCGTAGTCCGTCGAGACGGTCTCCGGGTTACAGTTAACCATGATGGTCTCATAGCCTTCGTCTCGAAGTGCAAATGCAGCGTGGACACAGCAATAGTCGAACTCAATGCCCTGACCGATACGGTTGGGACCGCCGCCGAGCACCATTATCTTACGCTTCTTACTGACCTCAACCTTGTCCGGAGCGTTATACGTAGAGAAATAATAGGCTGCGTCTTCCACGCCGCTTACGGGGACAGGCTCCCACGCCTCGGCAACTTTCAGCCCAAGACGTCTTTCCCTGATCTGTTTTTCCGGAACATCCAGCAATTTTGCCAGATACTTGTCCGCTAATCCATCCTTCTTTGCCTGAATTAGAATCTTGTCCGGCAGCTTTTTGCCTCTGTAGGCAAGGATTTTTTCTTCGAGTTCCACCAATTCTTTCATCTGCTCGATGAACCATGCCTTGATATATGTTTTCTCATGGAGCACTTCGACGCTAACACCTTTACGCAGGGCTTCGTACATAATAAACTGGCGCTCACTGGTTGCTTCTCTTAAGAGTTCCAGAAGCTCATCGGCGGACTTCTTATTAAAATCTTTGGCAAAGCCCAGCCCGTACCGGCCGGACTCGAGCGAGCGAATCGCCTTTTGTAACGCTTCCTTGTAGTTCTTGCCGATACTCATAACCTCGCCGACGGCGCGCATCTGCGTGCCCAGCTTGTCTTCGATTCCCTTGAATTTTTCAAAGGCCCAGCGCGCAAACTTTACGACCACGTAATCTCCTGACGGCGTGTATTTCTCAAGCGTACCGTCCCGCCAATATGGAATCTCGTCCATCGTCAGGCCGCCCGCCAGCATGGAGGAAACCATGGCGATGGGAAAACCGGTCGCCTTGGAAGCGAGCGCCGATGACCGTGACGTTCGCGGATTGATTTCTATGACTACAACCCGGCCGGTTTCGGGATCGTGGGCGAACTGAACGTTGGTGCCCCCGATAACGCCGATTGCTTCGACAATATCATAGGAATACTTCTGCAGACGCTTCTGCAACTCCGGCTCTATAGTCAACATCGGCGCGGTACAGTACGAATCGCCAGTATGAACGCCCATGGCATCGACATTCTCTATAAAGCAGACGGTGATCATCTGGTTCTTGGCGTCACGTACTACCTCAAGCTCTAATTCTTCCCATCCCAGCACGGATTCCTCGACGAGCACCTGCCCGACAAGGCTGGAAGAAAGACCCCTGCTGACGATGGTGCGGAACTCCTCGATGTTGTAAACCAGTCCGCCGCCCGTTCCGCCCATGGTATAAGCGGGACGTATGACGCAGGGCAGGCCGATATTCTCAAGTGATTTTTCAGCTTCTTCGAGACTGTTTGCGATCTCGCTTCTCGGCATCTCGATGCCCAGCTTATTCATCGTATCCTTGAACGCCTGGCGGTCTTCACCGCGTTCTATGGCATCGACCTTAACGCCGATAATCTGGACGTCGTATTTTTCCAGGATTCCCCGGCGTGAAAGTTCGGCCGAAAGGTTCAGGGCCGTCTGACCGCCCAGGTTCGGCAGCAGTGCATCGGGCCTTTCTTTTGCGATAATCTGCTCGATGGTTTTAACATTGAGTGGCTCGACATACGTCACATCCGCCGTGCCGGGATCGGTCATAATGGTTGCCGGATTGGAATTGACCAGCACGATTTCATAGCCCAGCTTCTGAAGGGCTTTGCACGCCTGTGTCCCGGAATAATCGAATTCGCAGGCCTGGCCGATGATAATCGGGCCCGAGCCAATAATCAGTAC
>JBARRE010000047.1:0-1749 GCA_049644065.1 Sedimentisphaerales bacterium
ACCAGTAGAGTAAAGCCACTCGTCAATTCAATTTGTATCTTCTTCATTTATTTTGGCTCCTTCTGTTCTCAGATGCTTAATTTGGGCAAAAGTATTCAGGGCATGCGTTTGAGTCCTTCCCATCGCACGTTCCATTTTCCATTATTCGGAAAACCGGGCGCCAGGCGGTCGGGACAGCCGTCCCAACCCGCCGCCATCATAGCAACGGCCGAGAGCAAGCCGCCGTTCCCTGGCAAATATAAGGGCAGTCGGGCCGATTGGTAGTTGTGCCCGCTGGCCAGGTATCGGTTCTTCTGCGATTCGATGAACAGGGATTCGACAGCTTTTTCCGTCTCGCCCAGGCGCGCCGCCGTCATCGCGAGCATCGGATAATCCCAGCCCCACGTACTCGGCCAGTCCCAGGCTCTCATCACATGATCTAGCGTCCGTTTCATGGTATTCGGATCTATCAGTGGGGTCGGAGGCACGAATCCGAGTGCGGCTACCATTGATGGATGGTCACGGTAGATTGTATAGGGTGGCGTCTCGATTCCTGTATAGACACCATCGCGGATGGTTGGCCGTGAGAGTTGTTTTATTACTCGGTCCCAGTTCGAATCACGCTCAAGGCCAAGCCGCTGCCGCCATTTCTGTGCCGTCTGGAGTCCCCAGTACCAGTAAGCAAGTTCGAATGTCGGATTGAGGTTGCGGGCCCGATCACGCCCGTAGCTTTCCTGTGCCGGGATCAACGCCGGACCCAGCACATAACGTCGGCCGGCCTGGTCCCACACGGGGTACGATGCCATGAATTCGGCGGTCTCAAAAACAATCTGCCTGTAACGTTCCAGAGTTGCTCGATCCTGATGAGTTCTGTAGCACAACTCGGCGTAGTAAATCGGGTGCGGCTGCTGCCAGATCAAAAACACGCCGACCGTGCTCGGACTGTCCCGGCCATCGGGCGAGGTCATTTTCGGCCAGCGAGCACCCTTGTAGCCCTGAAGCTCGGCGGTTGCTTTAGCCGCCGGGAGAATCGATTCGTACCAGGGCAGGCTGCGCTCCAGCAGCTCTAGCCTACTCCAAAGTGCAAAATGAACCACGTGCCACCAGTGCATCTCTAAGTGAAATTTGCCGAACCAACTGTTATGAACCAGCCCCGTTTCCTGTGGCGGCGTCGAACCCGAACATTGAATTGCCATCAGGTATTGCGAGAGCACGACCCTGCGCTCCAGTTCCGCAGCGCGGGGATCAGTGCATTCGGAAAAATCAATCGCTCCTCCAGTGGTCCAGAACTGCTGCCAATGGCTTACTGCCGCCTTACGAACCGTCTTAAAATCGGGTAGCGGCCCGTCGATCTGGGTCGGAGAAAAGTCAAACACAACTTCAAGCGATTGACTGTCCTGTTGATAAATCTCATATTCGTGTTGTGATTCGGCTCGAATTTTGCCTCCGTCAGAGCAGGCGATGCGGACGTAGTAACGGTCGGAATCGAGTATCCGGGTCAAATTGGCTAAACCATCGGTGATTTGATGCCGGGTTGTGTGGCTGCCCGGATTGTCCCAATCCGCCGCGTTTCTCCAATCTTCTTTGCCGTAAGGAAATGCCATCGAGATCGGCAGCCGGCCTTCCGGCAATAGCGCCGATTCGATGCGAACCGCCAATAAGTCACGCTCAGGATGACAAACTGTCATTACCTTGACCGGCCGGCCGTCAATCTTGAACCTACTGGTCAGCAGCCCGCTCCACAAGTCCAGCGTTTGTGAGGTATCGGTC
>JBARRE010000048.1:0-2635 GCA_049644065.1 Sedimentisphaerales bacterium
TTCCGGGGCTAAATTCTCGGCACGCTTTCGGGCGAATGTTTCGAACTGCTTCTCGATATCCTTTATCGGCCCGGCGTGTTTTGATATCGTGTCATTGATTTGTTCGCCTTTCGCCAGGTCGGCGAGAATCGCCTTGATCGATTCAAGGCCGTAGCGTTCGATTAGAAACTCGACCGCAAGCGCCGACTCGTAGTATGCGAACTGCAGGTGGTTCGGGGTGGGCGGACTCAAAAACGCCGCGCTAAGCTCGCTTACCGGCGTAAGTTTATCGGCGAGGATCATCCCTCGATATTCAGGATTCATCCGCTGGCCCCAGGTTGGGTCACGCTGCAATTCTTCGTAGACAGACATCCCTTCGCTAAGCCAGCGGGGCATCTTGTTGTGCGTCAGGTTCAGCGTCACGACATGGCAGAACTCGTGCCACAACAGTGCTTTCCAGTTGGTGGGTCTCTGGGCTTTGGGGCTGTTGGCCGTGATTACGTTGCCGAAGCACACGCCGAGGAAGCCATCGCCCCCCGGCATTCCGAACGTACGGACGGCAAAATCCTGCTGGTCGGGAAAAAGCTCCACAACGACCGGCTTGTCTAATTGCGCCCCGTATTTTTCGCACAAGCTTGTCTTGGCCTCGCGCAGAAGGTCTATTACCATATCGCCGTAGATATCGGCCTCGCGTTTATCCATGCGGACGACAAATCCATCGGCACGGAGCGTTGTGAACTTAGACATGTGGTCGTGCAGGTTACTCAGATTGTAGGCCTCGATATTATACGCATCGCCTGTGTGCACATCGTCGGCCAGCGTCCAGCCTTCCTTTTCGTCGCCGAGGCGAAGCAGGTCCTGCGCCAGTTGAATTTTGGCCGGCAGATATTCCGGATCGAACTTCAAAGCCCGGCGCTGAAAAGCCGACCCTTCGGCAAAGCGATATTTCTGGGACAATTTCCTGCCGATAAGATAATCCACCCGCGGATTAGTCGGCCAGAATTTCAGCCCCTTTTCGCGATGCTTCCTGCTGGCTTCCAAGTCGTTGGCCTGATGAGCCAGCACGGCCCGATACGCCCAGACCTCCGGATGCCACGCATTGACGGCAATCGCCCGGTCGAGCAGCTTGCCCGCCCCGTCATAATCTTCACAATCGATTTGATGCTCGGCCAGTAGAAGCAATGAGGGCACATGATTGGAATTAATATAAAGAGCGGCATCCAGCGATTGGATCATCTGATTTCGATCGCTTTGATAAAACGCTCTTGCCAGTCCGAAGTGCGCATCCGGGTCTTTCCCGAATCGCTTCAGGGCGCTGCGATATTGATTGGCGGCCAAATCGTAATCCTGCTTGGCCAACGCCAAATCCCCCGCGGCCAGATAGGCATCGAGGCAGTTCGGATCGTTCTTAATCGCACGTGTGAACAGCTCATCCAGAACAAGCCGCGGTTCTTCACCAAGCAGCAGCAGCGAGTTGCCCAGGGCGACCAAATCGCCCGGGCTCATGTACCTCAGATCACGACTCGTACCCACACGAACGAGCCTGTTGATTGCTTCATCGGCCCGGCTGGGCTCGTCGTTGTGAATATAAACCGTATGGGCAAGCTCCAGCAAACGCATGCTCACAGGATAATGCAGCAGCACGATATCCATATCATCCGCGGCTTTGTCATATTGACCCAGCGCCATTAGCGATTTAATCATCAGAACCCGCCACTGGGCCGCATACGCTCCGTTATCAATGGCCTTGCGTGCAGACTCAAGACATTCTTTATATTTGCCGGTTTTGAATTGTTCGTGAGATACGTCAATCTCTGCGGCAAATACCGACCGGTGCGGACCGGCCATAAACGTAATACAGCTTACCAGTAAAACTACACGGACTGTTAATAATCGTGAATCCGAATTATTCACTTGTGCCATCCTCGCAAAAACAAAATTGCGCTTCCAATATCTGTATTTTAGCTCAAATAGATAGACGTGTCAACATGATGTTCGTCACATAAAGGTTCGGCTTTGGTGTGAATTGAGAACATGGCGAATGGCAGGCTAATTTAGAATGACAAGTAAAACGTAGGGCAATGAGCCAAAACCTGTAAAGCAAGGCGCCTAAGCAGCCCAACTGTATTCTGCCTATTAATACACTTGGAACGTCAGCGTTCTATTGTTTCGAGCAACGGCTAAAGTCTTATTTTTTGCTCAGCCCGGGACAACGTTCGTCGCACATGGGCCTTTTTTGCCCTCTCCGATCTCGAACTCGACTTTCTGGCCTTCATCGAGCGTAGCAAAACCGGATGTCTTAATTTCCGAGTGGTGGACAAACAAATCGTCGCCGCCATCGTCCGGAGCGATAAAGCCGTATCCCTTATTTGAATTGAACCATTTTACCGTACCAGTACTCACTGATAAACCTCCCTGGCCTTCTCCCGAGGCCATCTATCTAAACAACATCTTTCATTCTCGATTCATCACGAGAATATTCTAAAAGAACATAAAATAAAAGCACTTTAATATAACAAAAAGATATGAGAAAGCTCATAAAAATAAATTGAATATAAGTAACTTAGCGAAAGTGCGTTCTACCGATGCCCATGGCTAGCGAATCCTGCTCAAGCGGGAGTGAAATGATATGGATATGATTGCTCATCAGGCAATA
>JBARRE010000049.1:0-7810 GCA_049644065.1 Sedimentisphaerales bacterium
GCAGGAGCTTGGCCGCTGGCTCATTCGTTCGGAGATCAGCGGCCAGGTCCCGTTCGAAATCACATATTTCACGAGCGGCCTGTCCTGGCGGGCGTTTTATATGGGCACGCTTTCGCAGAACGAAAAGACGATGAAAATGCAGGGCTACGTTCGTCTCGGTAACAACTCCGGCGAAGATTACGACAACGCCCAGGCCCGCCTGATAGTCGGCCAAGTCCACATCCTCGACGAAATTGCTCAATTGGCACGGCGCCAATATCCTTATGACAGACCGGGAATGATCGGATACGACGAAGATGCGATCAAGAAAGATGTGAGCGTGACAGACGGAGAATACAAAGCAGAGATGCTTGGACGAAGTCTGGATTATTTTGCAGATTTGAAATCTAAAGAAATCAAGAAAGAAGGTCTGAGCGAGTATTTCCTCTATACGCTTGAGGGAACAGAAACTATCCCGAACGAATGGGGCAAAAGGTTGCTCTCGTTTGAAGTTGAAGATATCACCATCGAGAGCTTGTATAAATATGACGAAGAGCGCTGGGGCAATCATGCAATCAGATTCGTTAAGTTCGCAAACGACGACAAGCACAATCTCGGCCAAACGCCGATCCCGAATGGGGATGTAAAGATATACAGCCATGCCGACGAACAGGGCTATTTGTCTTATGTGGGCGGCTCGGATATCAAGTACATCCCGGTGGATAAAGAGGTTGAGCTGAATCTCGGCCCGGCAAGGTTGGTTGAGATTGAGCCGAAGCTGATGGATTTTAAGACGGAGAACTACATATTCGACAACAGGGGCAATGTTTCCGGCTGGGACGAAATTCGCACATGGAAAATTGAAATTACAAACACGCGAACCCTGCCGATTCAGATCGAAATCACACGAGGTTTCGGCACCGCATACTGGACGCTGCAAGCCGATGTTCCATACGAAAAACACGATGCCACACACGCCCGATTTAAGCTGGAAATCGAGCCGCGAAGCAAGCAGACGCTTGAATATACGGTCAGAACATATCACGGTACGAGAGAAGAATCGCTAAGGCAATAAAAACAAAATTTAGGAGACTTCAATTATGAACAGTAAAAGAAACAAACTAACAGTAATTGTGCTGCTGCTTGTTTGCAGCGCAATCTCTCACGGCAGAATCAAGCTCGTAGCACTGCCTGAGCGGGCGGCAACGGTGATCCGTCTGGACAATCCTCGGGCTACATTGATTGAGGAAGAGCGCGTGCTGACACTGCAGAAAGGACTCAATAAAGTGGATTTCTCATGGAAAGGTGTCTTCATCGATGCCGACTCGATTCGGCTCAGAGCACTCGACCATTCTGACAAGGTGACTCTTCTCAGTGTCAGTTATACACCCAATGAAGCTGCTCTTGTCTGGGACATCAGCAGCGATAGTGACTATGCCGAGACGGTACGAATCAGCTACCTTCTGAGCAATATTGACAGGTTGATTACTTACAAGGCGATAGCCGACAAGGCCGAGACTTTTGTGGACTTAAAGAGCTATCTGGTGTTACGAAACTTCTCCGGCGAAGATTTCGACAAGGCCCGCGTGCTGCTGGATTACGGCGAAGCCTTCGAGCAGGGCATCGCTCACGAGGAGACCAAGCAGATGCTGTTTCTAAAGTCCCCGAAGGTGCCGATTACGAAGGTTTGGAAATTCGATGCCGCCAAGCTGCCGTGGGACCCGGAGAAGCTGGAGAATCAAAACGTGGGCATACCGGTCAGCTATCGTATCGTAAATGAGGCCAAAAGTAATTTAGGTGAGTTTTCCCTGTGGGGAGGCAAAGCACGGCTCTTCCAGGACGATGGGCACGAAAGCACCATCTTTCTGGGCGAGGATATGACCGGGCTGGTGCCGGTCGGCGAAAAGATGGAGCTTTATATAGGCGACAGCCGTGACATCGTCGTGACCCAGCGGAAAATGCAGGACACCCGCGTCGTTACACACAAGAATAATCGAGGCGATGTTGTTCTTTACGATACCAATGAGCAAATCACCGCCAAGATTGAGAATTTCAAGGACAGTCCCGCTATGCTGACCATGATTCAGCACATCCCGGGCCAGTGGGACATGGATAGCTGCAATATGAAGTACGAGAAAAAGGATGCCAATACGCTCGAATTCGAGATTCAACTGCCCGCTCGCAGCCAGGCCGGACCGGCCGTAAAAGAATTAAAGATGACTTACCATCGCCGGCATCTAAGGCCGGGAAGTGAGCCGCAGTTGCCGATAATAAGATAATAAGATTAATCCTTTATCGTAAAGGAGCAGTAAAATGAAACGTATAGCAATAGTGTTACTGATAATCGTCGCGATGACCGGCATCGGCCAAGCGAAAGTCGACCTGGTGACTTTGCCCTCGCGTGATACGGTGCAGCTTACTATTTATAACTCGGCGGATATGACGTTGGTGCGTGAAAGCAGAGCGCTCACACTCAAAGATGGAGCAAACAAGCTCCAATTCTCCTGGGCCAATACGCTGATCGATCCGACCAGCCTGGAGATGCTGCCTAAGGCCAATGCGGACAAGATTGACATCGCCGATCTGACCTATCCGCCCCGAGTCAGGAACCTTGGCTTATGGAATATCGAGAGCAGCGTGAGCGGCAAAGTGCCGGTTGAGATTACATATCTGACCAGCGGCCTGTCCTGGCGGGCATTCTATATGGGCACGCTCACCGAGGATGAAAAGAAGATGCGGCTTAAAGGCTATGTGGTCGTCACCAACAATAGCGGTGAGGATTATGAGAATGCCCAAACCCGCCTAATTGTCGGCAAGGTCCATATCCTCGATCAGATCGCAGAGCTTGCGAGGCGGCAATATCCCTATGGCCGACCGGGGCAGGTAATCGCGCCGCCGGCTATGCTTGCCCCGCAGGAAGAACCCACAAGCAGGGGCAGGGTAATGATGGAGAAACTTGCCGCCGGATCGAGCCGGGCGAAAGAGGTTAAAAAGGAAGGCCTCAGCGAATATTTCCTATATACGATCGAGGGAACCGAGACGATACCTAACGGCTGGTCTAAACGGCTGCTGAGCTTTAATGTCGACCAGGTGCCGGTCATAAATCTCTATAAATTCGAAGAAGAAAGATATGGGCCGAGTGTCGTTCGGTTTCTCAGTTTCAAAAACGACCAGGAGCACAAGCTCGGCGAAACACCCATCCCCGGCGGAATGCTGAAGGTCTATCGAGGCGTAAGTGAACAGGGGCACTTGTCTTATACGGGCCAATCATCGTTCAAGTACATCCCTGTCGATGAAGACGTGGAGCTTAACCTCGGCACGGTTGCCAATCTCGTTGTCGAGCCGAAGCTGATGGATTTCAAAACGGAAAATTACAGATTCGACCGTCGAGACAATGTCTCAGGTTGGGATGAAATCCGCACGTTTCAAATAGAAGTCAGGAATACCCGTGACATAAACGTCAAGGTCGAGATAAAACGCAACTTTAATACGCAGTACTGGGATATCGACAACAGCGGCGACTTCGGTGCGTTCGAGAAGGTCAATCTCAATACAGTTAAGTTCACGCTCGACCTGCAGCCGAGGTCAGTAAAGAAATTCGGATATGTCCTTAGAACATACCACGGCACCAGAGAAGAAGATTGGCGTCCGTAAACAAACAGGAGATAGACAACAGATGACAGAAAACAGAATTAAAGGGCTAGTAAAATGAAACACTTTATAATTCTGCTGCTGATAATCGCAACCGTGACCGGCACTACCAATGCAAAAATCGATTTGGTTACATTGCCTTCGCGTGATACGGTGCAGCTTACGATTTATAACCCGGCGGATATGACGCTGGTGCGTGAAAGCAGAGCGCTCACACTCAAAGATGGAGCAAACAAGCTCCAGTTCTCCTGGGCCAATACGCTTATCGACCCGACCAGCCTGGAGATGCTGCCGAAAGCCAATGCCGACAAAATCAGCATAGCCGAGCTGGTTTATCCGCCGAGAGTCAGGAACCTTGGCTTGTGGAATGTTGAGAGCAGTACGGCCGGAAAAGTTCCGGTTGAGATTTCGTATCTTACCAGCGGCCTGTCCTGGCGGGCGTTTTATATGGGAACATTGACCGAAGATGAAAAGACTATGCGCCTGAAGGGCTATGTGCGAGTCACTAACAACAGCGGCGAAGATTATGAAAATGCCCAGACGCGTCTTATCGTCGGCAAAGTCCATATCCTCGATGAGATTGCCGAGCTTGCCCGCCGGCAATATCCATACGGCCGCCCGGGACAAATCGTCCTGTTAGATAAATTAGAAGCAGGAGTAGAGAAAGAGGCTAAAAGAATGCTGGGCCAGGTAATGGCGGCCGATTCAACGCGGGCGCCGATGTCTTTGAGGCGCAAAGAGGTCATAAAGGAAGGTCTAAGCGAGTATTTCCTCTATACAATTGAAGGCACCGAGACGATCCCCACAGGCTGGTCGAAACGGTTGCAGAGTTTTGCTGTCGAGGCTGTGCCTGTCGTAAATCTCTACAAATATGAAGAGCAGCGGTACGGGCCGAGCGTTGCGCGGTTCCTCAGTTTCAAAAACGATAAAGAGCACAAGCTCGGTGAAACTCCCATCCCCGGCGGGATGCTGAAAGTCTATCGAGGCGTCGGTGACCAGGGGCACTTGTCATACACTGGCCAGTCTTCGTTCAAGTATATCCCAGTCGATGAAGACGTGGAACTGAATCTTGGACCGGTTGCCAATCTTGTCGTCGAGCCGAAGTTAATGGATTTCAAGACGGAAAACTACAGATTCGACCGTCGTGACAACGTCTCCGGCTGGGATGAAATTCACACGTTCAAGATAGAAGTCAGGAATACCCGTGATATTAACGTTAAGGTCGAGATAAAACGTAACTTCAATACTCAGTACTGGAATATCAGCAATAGCGGCGACTTCGGTGCGTTCGAAAAGGTTGACCTTGACACAGTTAAGTTCACGCTTGACTTGCAGCCGAGATCGACAAAGGAATTCGAATATGTTCTGAGGACATATCACGGCGTCAGACAAGAGGATTGGACAAGAGCCCAATAGTAAACATCCATAAATCTAAGCCCCCCGACAAAGTCATAGCCGGGGGGTGATTATACATACTCGTCATTCAAGGATTGCTAAACAGATTCGGCGACTTCTATCTCAGTTCGGAATACATCGAATTCCGGGCCGTACTGCTGCAGGTAGTAGAGAGAATAAGCCCGCGTGAAAACCAATACAGGCAATAGTATCACAGTGCCGATATACGGTATTAGCAGCAGGCAACTTGCACAGCAGAAGCAAAGGCCTATGCAAAAGCCAATGCCGATCATCGCCTTAATTACAATTTTTATCACAATCTGGAAAAGCAGGTAGAGGGCAAAGCGAAGCTTGTTCGCCGAGAGAATGGCCATGAATTCACGCCAGCCAGCCATACAGTTCACCATTCGCAAAGTCATAATCGGCACGACAAAATCAAAAGTAAACTTCTTAACCAAAAACAGCAATATTGAAAGAGCAAAGATAGTCAAACCCAAAATTATAATCCCGGGAATAGAAACTATGCCCGGTGCCGAGCCGGATACCATCATAATAACCAGCACGACAATGCCGATGACAGGCACGACCACAACAACGAAGCCGATTATCCCCAGCACAATTCGAAAGAGGAACAGGCTGTTGCCTTGCTGTCTGAATTTATGCCATGGGATTGCAACTTCCGCTTTATTTGTCGCCACACAATGAAGAAACATGAACCTGCCCCTGCTATTGAGCCAGACCACCAAAAGGCCAATGAGAATGAATACAACGACAACGGTCACAGTTACCGGTATAATCCAGTACAGGTTGTTCGAAACATAATATCTTACCGACTCAACGACTTGCTTTATTTGTTCTCCCGATTCAAGTCGTTCATGAGGCACGTTATAGGGAGGACCACTGCCGCCTCCGCCACCTCCCCCACCACCGCCACCACCGCCTCCCAAATAGGCCAACCAGGCACAGAAGCCGATGACAAACCACTTACGCAAGTCGAAAGGTCTGAAAAGTATTAACTTTACCCTGTCGATTGCGGGAGTGACCGGATCAATGACACTTACTCTATTTGGTTGCTCGGAATTCATTATATGCGTCCTCCAAGATAATTGAGCCAGTTAAAGACCATGGTTAAAACAACAATGACTTCTAATAATAAGTTCATTTTCAAGAAAACGGATATGACAACGACAAGTCCTGCACCGCAGGCCACTGCAATCATAGCAGCCCAGCCCATGGTTTTCTCCCACCAGCCGGACCGGATTGTGACACGCTTCGAATCTGCCTTCTTAACTTCCACTTGTTTCAATTCATCAAGAGCGCCGTTTATTAGTTCCGCGGTAAATTTCCTGCCGGGCTTATTTGACTTGTCCGACAGTTTCAACAGGCGTGAGAAGTTCTTATCCAGTTGCGTGGCAGAATCGTCGTACGATTGATTGTCGTTGTTTCGTTTCATAATTTTTCCTCTTTACTCAGAGCCGCAAGTTTTTCAAGCTCTCGACGCAGAGATATTTTTGCTCGATATAACAGACTGTACACTGCTTTTTCTGTCGTATTCATTTGCCGAGCGATATCGTTCGCAGAAAGTTCTTCGATGTATTTAGCCTCTAAGACCGCTTTTTCTTTACTTTCCAATCTGCTTAGTGCCGAACGGACAATCGCAGTCATTTCCTGCCGTTCCAGCACTTCATCGGGCAACAGCTTCGTATCCATAGCTTCAAAATAGCGGCTGATGTCGCCATTAATGCTCGGCCGGCTTGCCCGCCTTCTGATCTCCAGACGGATATTGTTCCTTGCGATACCGAGAATCCAGTCTTCGGGGCAGCCTTTCGACGCATCATAGCTGCCGCGTCCACGTACGGCGTCAAAAACCGTTTTCTGCAGAAGTTCCTCGGCAAGTGAGCGATTCGGCCAGCGACCCATGAACAAGCCATAAAGCCGCGGAATCTCCTGATCGATAAATTCTCGCCATACATCGGCATCTCCTTTAGCGAAACCAGCCCAGCTTTGTTGTTCCAATTTCTCAAGCACCTGATCAATTTTCCATTTTTTGTATACGTTCCTATTAAGTATTATGCGCGAGCCAGGCAAATTACTCACACTTTTTTGATATTTCTCTCACGCGGGCCCGTTGTGTTGTTAAACTATATTTTACGCCGGGGACGCACCCGGCTTAAAGCAGCATACCGTCCGGCATGAGCGGTTGCACGCGTTTTGCCGGTTTTAAGAGCGGGGTAGATGAGACTATTTGGGCGTCTATGCTATGACGCCACCTGACTTTGCTGTCTAAATGAGCGCAATTCTCTTTGAATCGGCCATTCTGCAAAGGCAAGAACGAAGAGCATAATTATATTTGCGATGGGCACGAGCATTAAAAGGCCAAGTGCCCAGCTATAGCCAGCCTTGGAAAATATTTTGCAGAAGATCAAAATCTTTACGGCGACAATAATCATCACTACAGGTATCATGAATATGAAATAAATTAAGAAAACGGGGGTCAGATTGGGTTCAAATTGCATCTTTCATCCTTTCAATAAGCAATGGAAATCAAGTTAAAAATTCACAGCTTGCTGAGTTCGGATATAGCTTGAGCTATCCGGTCCCGTCGGGCCTCGATTGGAGCCGGGTCATTAGTGAAAGTGGTCATATCGCTTGTAATGTCCGGAGGTACTTCGAGCAGGGCATTGTATGTCCGAAGCCGGCCGGCATTGATTTTATCTTTGTTGGTTTCGATAAGTTTTTTCAAAATAACCAGGTATTCGTAATCTTCGATGCCGTCGCGCAGCAT
>JBARRE010000050.1:0-4356 GCA_049644065.1 Sedimentisphaerales bacterium
GATGAAAAAGCGGCACGAAACGATCAGATCGCTAATTGCAAAGGGAAAGAATACCGAAGAGATTAAAAGCGAATTTGAGAAGAACGAAGCCAGGCTAATCGAGGCTATATGTAATGAGATAAAGAAATCATCTCGAAGATAAAGCCCGCTTCGATGATTATTGTCTAATCCTGAAACGACTCCTCGTAGAACTTGTATGGGGTCTGCTTCATGCCGACTCCTGCATAAGTATTTTGGCCGGTATGATTAGATTGCTCGACATAGAGGCGAAATCCACACACTTTTTGCTCTTGCGATGTCTTTTCCTTCAAGAATTCGTAGAGCTTTCTGAAAATGCCTTGCCGACGAAACTCCGGCTTGACATAAACACTCTGAATCCACCAGAACAGGCCGCAGCGCCAGTCGCTCCACTCGTAAGTAACCATACAGCAGCCGACAACTTCATCTGCTATTTCGGCGACAACGTAAAAACCATGCTGGGGATTTTTGAAAAGCGTTTGCACACCTTGTGTGACTATGGGCGGTGAGAGCTGTTTCTGCTCAGTCTCCCGTGCCAATGCGATGTTGAAATTCACCAGCGTATCTATATCTTTTTCTTGTCCGGTTCTTACCGACAGGGCATCCGGCATTGTTTTCACCTCATCTCTTAAAGGGCCCATAAGTGACTTTCATTCCAGCGAGAACATTATAACCAGAGATGAAAAATAATTCAGCAATGTTTCTATTTGCTTATCCGGCAGGTTTTGCTCTTGATTTGTACAGGTTTTGTTTGTATTTCGTAGTTGTGTATTTGGGATACAAGATGGAATCTTCTCTTCGTGTACCCATCGGAGAATAATTATGGCAAATAAAGGGAATTTCTCAGCGCAAGCATAAGCGTCTGGAATGGACATCCGTTGAAGTCGAAAAAAATCATAAAAGTTGCGATAGTGATCATTATTTTGGGCCTTGGTTGCGGCTTGTTCGCCTATTTTTCCCCACGTAGTGAGGAAAATCCCCCGACGGCTATGTGGTACAGTATTGTTCCTCCCATGCTGGCTATCTTGCTGGCCTTTCTGACGCATCACGTCCTGCTCAGCCTGGGAATTGCTATTGTTGCCGGTGGTTTTCTCACTTCGGTTCCGCAGGCTCCGTTAAGTATCGATGCCTGGCTGCAGGGATTAAGAGCGGTAAGTACCTGCGTCACGGACACTGTGACAAGTAGCACGAACCTTTTGATACTCTCCTTCATACCGCCCATATTTATCATGATCGAAATTATTATGGCCTCGGGGGGGTTCCGGGGGATTATTGTATGGCTCCTGAAGTGGGTTAAAGGCAGAAAATCCGCCCAGGCTGCTACCGCTCTCATGGGGATACTATGCTTCATCGACGACTACACTAATGCCATAGTCGTCGGCTCGATGATGCAGCCGATTACCGACCGGTTTCGCGTCAGCCGGGAAAAACTTGCCTTTCTTGTTGACGCCACAAGTGCGCCAATTGCGGGGATAGCGGTGGTCAGCACCTGGATCGCCTACGAAGTGGGTCTTCTTCGTCAAATTGCGGATGAGCTTGAAATTGACAAGAGCGGATATTCCATGTTTTTCGATGCCCTGAGTTTCCGTTTCTATTGTCTGTTGATGATTGTTTTTGTTTTCGTGCATATTCTAATGGATTGCGACTTCGGGCCCATGAAAGCGGCCCAGGAACGAGCAAAAGCCAAAGATTCGCCCGAGGAAAACGGATTTCAGAATTCAGAACATAAGTCCGGCCGAGCGCTCAACGCCCTGGTTCCCTTAGTCGGACTTCTGCTTTTTCATGGTACCGGCCTTTGGTTCGATGGAACATCCAAACTAAAGGCGGATATGCTCGAATGGCAAGCTGGAAGCCTGATGACTGTCGCAGAGAATATACCCCCGAAACCCGTCGATATTGAAGCTCTTTCTCCGGGAAGCTGGGTCTATTGGCGAGAGGTTATCGGCCACGCCGAGAACAGTCCTCTGGTTCTCGCTTGTGCCGCACTATTCGGCTTGACGCTGGCCTTACTGTTCTCGCAGATATTCGGGCCGCTTCGCTTACCTGTGATAATCAGTTGCTTCAAACGGGGCTTTAAGCGTGCAATGGTTCCATTTGTGATATTGATCCTCGCTTGGTCGCTTAAGAACTGCTGTGATAATCTGAGGACGGGGGAGTTTCTCACAACAATCCTTGCCGGCCGAGTTCCGTCTTATTTGTTCCCGCCGATTCTCTTCTTCGTAGCGTCGCTGACCTCGTTTGCCACCGGGACCAGTTACGGAACGATGGCGATTTTGATCCCCACGGCCATACCAGTCGCCTTTGCTCTTGACGGACAAACGTACGGCCTGACCACGATGATAAGCCTCGGCGCGGTGCTGGACGGTGCGATTTTCGGCGATCATTGCTCACCAATCTCCGATACGACAATCATAAGTTCTACTGCCAGTTCCTGCGAGTTGATGCGGCATGTTCGTACACAACTGCCTTATAGCCTTTCGGTAGCGGTAATTGCATTAATCTTTGGGTACATCCCCAGTGCTCTCGGCCTTGCGCCCGCATTAAGCTTTGCCCTGGCGATTTTAGTCATCGTGAGTCTTTTTATTGGCTTAACTTATTTCCTGAGAAAGAGTTAAGTTAATTCACGGTGAAATAGGGCCCAAATCTTAATTTTGTCGATAGTGTTCAATTCATAGGTTTAAACAGAATTTCTAACCTCATTTTTACCCTGTTAAGCAGCATTTTTAGTTTTTTTTCATTTTTTTACAAAATTATGGAAAAAGACCATCAACATTTTCCGATTCACAAACGCTACATGGAATAGAAGCACATTTAGCTCTTTTTGTAATAGTTGCTGGAAACCCATTTTATTAACCCAATTAAAAGTATGGAGGTTATTATGAAGACGAAACATTTTGTATTAACGATTTTGTGCCTGTTTTCTGTAAGCGGGATCGCTTTTGGAGACAGGCAACTGGAGAGAGCTGAGATTTTGCAGATCCTTCAGAAGCTGACTAGTCAGCCCAGAAAGACATGGATTTCTGCCGGTACTATTGAGGCAATCCATGAAGAGTACAGGGCGCCGAAAATAACGAATGCAAGCGAGATCGGCACTCAAATCACAACGGCGATCCAGGAATATCAAAGCAGTCCGGACAAATTGGAATTGACCGAAGAACTGCAAAAAATGAGGCTTGATGCGATCCCGTTTAATGTTCGTTACCGGTTATCCAACGAACTCACCATGAATTCCACAGTTGTCGTAAAATTTGATGGTAACAGATTCTATTGGGAAATTAACGTAGATTCTCGAAGAGATTCTATAAAGCCAAACGCAGCCCTGGAAGATAATTTTATGACCAAACAGTTCAACCTCGAGTGGAACGCCAGACGTATCTTCTCATGGGACGGCCAAAAGTATACGATGTATTCGCTGCCCGCTAACCAGGCAATGGTTGATACGACTAACTCGATTCCACACGTTGTCAATGGCCCATTAACTGCAGGATTTATTCCCTGGGGATATGGTCTTTATACATACAAGAACCTATCCGCAGCCACATTCTCCGCAACCGAGATGTATATCGAAGGGCAAACGCAAATCCATCTGACGCTGAATAACTCAGATGGTTCGGAAATGTCCTTTGTGCTGGACGCAGGAAGAAATTATGCTGTTATTTCCCATTCAACAGATGACACTGATAAAATCATCTCAAGACAATACGACGACTACCGGCTGGTCTCGGGAGTCCTGGTTCCGATGACGATTTTGATCGAACAATACGATACCTTGACCAACAGACTCTTAGCCACTGACTTCTGGGATATCACCTCAATTAGCGGCGATACTCCTTCGTTGGCGAATTTCAGCGTTGATTATGAACCTGATGCGCTAATAGAGTACAGATCTGATGTAACTAATAAGCCTGCATTGTACCGCTACTCATACACAGTCGATTCGGATCAGCTCTTAACAGAGAGATTGGATTATGCCGCATCTGAAGGCATACAGGCCCAGAACTGCGCGACGGCGGCGCTGAAATATGCCGCTTCACAATTAGGCAAGGATTTGACTTACCGGCAGCTTGCTCAATTGGCCGATAGGCCGACGAGTCTCGATACAATGAAAGATTTTGTGCAGCGTTCCGGTTTGTATTGCCGGGCGGTCCGGACTGATGTTCAGACTCTTAAGGGCCTGAGCGGCTGCCAGGTCATCCTGCATTTTCCCAAAAAGAACCATTTTGTCGCACTCGAAGGTATTGATGACGAGTACGCCTGGAGCGTAGACCTGTCAAAAGACAAGTTCTACTATCGAACCGACCTTAATTTCTTAGATATGGATTGGGCCGAGGGCACTGC
>JBARRE010000051.1:0-4011 GCA_049644065.1 Sedimentisphaerales bacterium
TTCTCCACTTCGGGCCACTTTGTGGCCCTACGGTCGAAATGACTAAAGCGCAAATCATAATCACAATTGGTGTTAGATGCTGGCTGTGCCTATCTCACGGAGTGAACGCGATTTTTTGAGTCGTATTGGGTATTACGTAACGAATGTGTTTCGCGTTGTCATGTCGAGCCCATTTGGCTTCGCTCATAGCCTGCCCTTGTATCTTAGATTTCAGGCGATATAATAAGATGTTAGCTGAATTCCTTGAGAATCTGTTCGAGGCTATCTACCTTCTTGACTAATGGATGATGGAAAAACATTGTCCGGCTTTCCTCATTTGTCACGACGCGAACGGGTACTCCAGAGCCAATTGCTATCCCGAGTTCAACGTACATTCCAACCCCCCGGTCATGTGATAGAACAATGAGCACATCAGCATCCTCAACACCGCGACTTTCTTTAACCGCAGCTTCTCGGGAAGCCGCGGCGTTCTCATCATAAGGTCTGAGGTGCTCAATAGTGGTCCAGTCGAAAGTGATTTCGTGCCCCGCATCCCGGAGCGCCTTCATCGCTGCTCTAACATCCCCCTCCACACCAACTTTACCAGATACAAAGAACTTCATCTTGCATTAACCTAAGTTTGAAACTCAATTTCTCTTGTGTGTTAACAAGATGTCACTTAGCGATTGCCTCACGTATCCGCCTAGCTTTCTCTTCCATCTGGGAGTCTCCGGAATTCTCTAAGTTCTCCGCAAGCGCGATCAAACTCTCCATGATGTCTTCTGAAGAAGCAGAAAACGTGCCTTCCTCCTGCTCATTCTCCAAAGCCTCCACTAGAACATTAGTATAGTTCGCCAGCAATGCTTTGGGAATCATGTCTGGATATTTACAGAGACGAATCAGTCTTTTTGATAATTGGCGCTCCAGTTCTTTTGTTCCATATAGCCATCTTTGCATCATGGGATCTGATTGTGAGGCTTTCTCCATAGATGCGGTAAATTCTTTCAGATGAGTCATTGTCTATTACCTCCATATTAAAACACTGCGTATTTTTGAAAAGTATTTTTGAACAGGTTGTCTTTATAGAATATCTGCTCCAAACTGGATTGAATTCTATCACCCATTGCTTTACATTGCCCTTTCACCTCTTCGCGGCTCTTGCTATCTCCTCTCTTGCATTTGAGCACATCTCGTTTATGTCCTGAAAGGATACCTATGAATTGGTCGTAGTCTTGCAGCAAAACTCTCATTGCGCTTTGTGATTTATTGTTCATCGACTCAAAATGCTTAGCTATCTGGGCCAATGGAGGTGCTGCAAGCGATTTCGTGAGATAGTCTATGAGCTGATCGTTAGTTCTTTCTTCCCGACCGGTCAAAAGAACCGTTGCTAATGGACCGGCGAATAGAATCTTCCGTGTTATTCTTAGTTTTGCGAGCCGTAAATTTGAGTCATCATTGCGCCACCGCTTAGTCCCAAAATCAACCGCCATAGTTCTCCAGTACCTGACCAAATCGTTCAACAAGTACCTCGGAACCTGCGCCGGGTCGCTTTTATTGCGATTGGGTGGAAGATAGTCTGCACAGTATCTTTCCAAAATGTTATTAATGGCTGTCTTATAGGTCTCTCCCGAAGTAACTGGCTTTGACTCGCTTAAGAGAAGAATACGTCGCGTCATATTAGCATTTGTGTCGGATTCCAATCCTATATTTTCATAGAGGTTTGGTGCCACGACAATGCCGCCGAAAACATTTTGGCCTCCTCTTTCTCCCATTGGGAAATCGACCTCGATTTCTTGCATAGTCTCAATTAGCTTGCGAGTCGTCCGTGCCGAAGCCCCATTTTGCAAAACATAGTAGTCGCAGTCCGACTGAAAAGAGCATTCTTCCCTGGCGATAGACCCGCACAAGACTATGTCAGTCATTTCATAATCATTAGGAGGGTCCTTTGAAAACTTCTTCGTCAGTTTTTCCGTGTATCCACTTAACAATCGTTCTGAGGTTACCGACGCTTCCTCAAGTGCAGACAACTCTACGCCTATCAATTTTGCTGCTTTGGCCAAATCCTTGTGCATGGCATTCCTTGACCCATTTTGTATCTACACGGAAAACACTTCCCGGAATCTGCTAAAACAAATAACTTCAGGTTCGCATCACCTGTTCTCACAATTTAGTTGAGTTGGCCATCAAAGTCAAATTTATATTCTCCGTAAAGTTCCATAATGATCAAGAACTCGTAAAATCCGGGGACGCCTCACTTATTTCTCCCTTTGATTGAGGTACTTTCGTGCCTCGTATAGGGCTCTCCAAACAGATGCGTTAAAACGGCTTCGTTTGGCATCCGTAAGATTTAGCTTATCACACGTGAGTCTGCTTGTCAGCAGGTTTTCTGCCGCCGGAGTGTATTAAAGGTGTCCTGTACAATTTTCTCCTGTCCTTGCATTCTTTTACCCAACAATGAATATATCCGCCCGGGGTGGATATAGAACTCCGAACCAAGACCTTTCCTTATATAAGAAGTTTCCGATGCTTGTTCAGTACGCCGTACAGCGTGCTTCGCAGAGATTGTGCTGCCGGGCCTGTCAGGTTGGCATAGCAGGGGGTGTTCAGATGAGATTTTGGCAGATGAGGCAAAATGGCCATAAAAACATAACGTTATTATAGACAAATGCTTATGTGCGGATGGGCCGGATAACAGATGTCTGGCACGATATTTGCATATATTGTGAAGGAATATACTGATATGGTCTCGAATCTGTCAAAATTTGAAGAAGTTAATGTTCTGGCCAGTGAGGCGAACTGGGCCTGGCCGGAGGCTCTGCGCTCTATATTTCGCCCAAGAGGCGTTAATCTGCTTGTGGCCGAGAACGCGGCGGAGTTCGTCCATGTCATCAAAAGCAAGCGGATTCACACAACAATAGTAGATATGGACTCGGAAACGTCGAACGGGCTTGCGACCATTAAAATAATCCGAATGGATTATCCTTTGCTGCCGTGCATACTTCTGACAAGCACCGCGGGTCAATCTTTGCTGGATAAGGCTCTGCGGCTTGATGTTTTCAGCGTGATTGATAAGCCGGTTGATATGTGCATTCTCCGGCAGCAGCTTAACAGATTATTCATAAAGAAGTACAGCAGCAGCGTGTTTGGGGAGGAAATCAGGAGTTAGTATCTGTTGCGGAAAACAAAAACCAAAGCGAAAAAGCTGGATTCCCGCTTTCGCGGGAATGACAAATACTGTTCCCGCAACAGGAACTCGTTAGAAGTTAACAGGATTAAAGAATATCGGATTTTAATATCGAAATCGGAAATGGTAAATCGTAAATATGAAGTTGTTTGGGGTATGAACTGACTCTACCAAGAATAATAAACAGATTTTTTCGAAAGGAGTAAACACAAAATGAAGATTCGACCATTGGCAGATAAGGTGCTTGTTCAGCGTCTCGAAGCGGAAACCACGACAGCGGGCGGGATAGTTTTGCCGGACAGTGCCAAAGAAAAACCTCAAAGAGGCAAAATCGTAAGCGTCGGCGAGGGCAAAATGCTCGACGATGGAACGGTCAGAAAATTGCAGGTGAAAAAGGGTGATATGGTACTTTTCACGAGCTATGCCGGAACAGATGTGAAAATCGACGGCAAAGAATACCTGATTATGAGTGAGTCGGATATTATGGCGGTAATTGAAAAGTAAAGTGGAAAAGACAATTAGCCACAGAATAGGAGAAATAAAAATATGGCAGCTAAAAAAATAGCTTTTGGTACTGATGCACGTGCCGCTATTCAGAAAGGTGTGAAGAAACTGTCGAAGGCAGTCAAGATCACACTGGGGCCGTGCGGCAGAAATGTAGTTTTGGAAAAGTCTTACGGTTCACCGCTCGTAACCAAAGACGGCGTTACAGTGGCAAAAGAAATTGAGCTGGAAGATGCCTACGAGAATATGGGCGCACAGATGGTCAAAGAAGTGGCGTCCAAGACTTCGGACGTCGCCGGCGACGGTACAACAACCGCCACGATTCTGGCAGAGAGTATCTTTGA
>JBARRE010000052.1:0-10955 GCA_049644065.1 Sedimentisphaerales bacterium
GAGTTCCTATTCTTGACAGCAGAACTTGTAGATTTGCGATTCTGATGGTAGCTGACAAAGCGATAAACGTAATTGGCTGTTCGGGAAGTGAGCAACCAGACTTCCCACAACCTTTGGGACGATACCAGATTTTTCTTGATAAACAGGTATCCAATCTGGTATAAATAGTACTGTTGGAAGCTGTGGATTTTCAGTCTTCCAGCAGCATAAATTTCTATCGTTTGTTTTGGTTTTGACTTTTCAAAAAGCGGCGTATATCTGGCTTTTGAGAAAAGGAGGTGATGTTAGATCACAAATCATTGTCCCGCTTGAAGACAAATCGAATATCGTGTAAGTGAAAAGCATTATTGGTCGCTTCATATGAACTTATTTTTGAAGGAGGATTATTATGTACAGAAAACTGATCTATTCATTTTCTTTGATTTTAATGTTGGGCTTAGCCGGTATAAGTACTGCCCAGAATGTCGATCCAAGCCTTGTCGGCTGGTGGACGTTCGAGGATGGTTTCGGCTCGGTCGCCAGGGACCTCAGTGGAAAAAGCGTCGATGCGGTTTTTACCGGCGACATTTCGTGGGGGCAAGACAAACAATACGGAGGCATCCTCTTGTTCGATGGAACCGAGGCCGTGCCGGAATACGTTTTCATCGATGGATCCTTTAACCTGCCGGTGTACACCATGGCTATGTGGTTTCGAGTGGATGGCGACATGGGAGACCACCAGGACGTGCTGTCAGCCTATGCACCCGGCGTACAGCACGGCATTCTTCTGGAGGTCAGATCAGATGGAGTACTGCGATATCTGCACCGATATCCGCTGGGGACCGGGGGCGGTACAAATATCTACACTACTACAAGATACAACGATGGCCCGTGGTATCATGCGGCGATGGTAAAAGCCGAAGGCCAAATCTTGCTGTATATTAATGGCCAGGAAGTGGGCTCTGCCGCCGATAACAGTGTATTCAATCCCGGCGATACTTTTGGGATCGCCCTGGGAATCCTTGACGATGAGAGGGCTCCCGACCGGGTTTTATTTGGCGCTATGGACGATGTCCGTATCTATGATCGGCCACTTTTACAGGCAGAGATCCAGGCGATCATGGAAACCGAGCCATGGCCTTATGCCTGGGGTCCCAATCCGGCCGATGGTGTTCTCTATGCCGACACATGGGTGAGTTTAGACTGGGTGCCGGGAGCTTTTGCGGTTTCACACGATGTATATCTGGGCGACAATTTCGACGAAGTGAACGAAGGTACAGGCGATACGTTCAGAGGCAACCAGACTGACGTGTACTTTGTTGCCGGCTTCCCGGGATTTGCATTTCCTGACGGGTTTATTCCTGGAACAACATACTACTGGCGAATCAAAGAGGTCAACGATCTGCATCCGGATAGTCCGTGGAAGGGCGATATCTGGAGCTTCACGGTTCCCAGCAAGAAAGCTTACAAACCCGATCCCGCTGTCGGGGCCAAGTTCATCGATACGAATGTGACCCTTAGCTGGACGCCCGGCTTCGGCTCAAAATTACACTTTGTGTATTTTGGTGATAACTTTGACAATGTCAGCAACGCCGTCGGAGGAGCTTCGCAGGGATTAACAACCTACACTCCGGAACCTCTCGAACGCGGGAAGAACTATTACTGGCGAGTTGATGAGTTTGACGGCTCGGCCATACATACGGGGGATGTCTGGAGCTTCGCCACGGCTGTTACCGGTGGAGGTGTAAGGGCGGAGTACTTCAGGGGCATGGATTTAAGCAATCACGTACTGACCCGGATAGACCCTCAGATTCAATTCAACTGGCCGGAAGGCACAGCACCGGATGATGTGGTTGGCGCGGGTGCATTTTCGGTCAGATGGACCGGTGAAATTGAGGCGGCATTTACCGAAACCTATACCTTTTACACGAACAGCGCCGATGGCGTGCGTCTGTGGGTGGATGGCCAGCAGCTTGTTGATAACTGGACCGACCACGTTAACACCGAGAATAGCGGCAGGATCGACCTTATCGCCGGGAATGTATACAGCCTTCAAATGGAGTACTATGAAAGTGGCAACGGTGCAGTGGCAGAGTTGCTCTGGTCAAGTCCATCGACGCCGGAACAGATCGTTCCGCAGGCTGCATTATCGCCGCCGATCAAGGCCAGCAGCCCAAGGCCGGCCAACAGAGCAACCGGGACGAAAATGACACCGATTCTTGGCTGGAACGCGGGAGATTATGCCGCTTCACATGAGGTGTATTTCGGCACGGATGCAGACACCGTTAAGAATGCAACGAACACCTCACCCGAGTATAAAGGTACCAAGGCAATTGGTGACGAAATCTACGATCCGGGCAAACTCGCCTGGCATACTACTTATTACTGGCGTATTGATGAAGCCAACAGCATCAATCCCGATAGCCCATGGGTCGGCAACCTTTGGAGCTTTACGACTGGTGATTTCCTTCTTATAGATAATTTTGAGGACTACGACGCCGATGATAATCAGATCTGGTATGCCTGGCACGATGGGCTTGGCTACGGAGCGCCCGGCACTGAGCCATATTTTGCCGGCAACGGCACCGGCGCTGCCGTCGGTGACGAAACGACCGCTTCATATACCGAGGAAACCATCGTCCACAGCGACCGTCAGTCAATGCCCCTTGTCTACGACAATAACAAGCAGGGTTACGCCAATTATTCCGAAACTGAGTTGACGCTGACCGCACCGCGTGACTGGACAGAGGAAAGCGTTGCAGAATTGTCACTGTGGTTCAGAGGGCGTCCGGGATCCGTCGGCAGCTTTACCGAAGGCCCCGTTGGCACCTACACGATTACTGCCACAGGCGTAGATATTGCGGGCACCGCGGATCAGTTCCACTACGCCTTTAAGACGCTCAGCGGCGTCGGGTCGATTGAAGCTCAGGTGCTCAGCGTAGGCGATACGGACCCGTGGGCCAAAGCAGGCGTAATGATCCGCGAAACACTGGATGCAGGCTCGAAATTTGCCGCCGTGTATATCACCCCCGGCAACGGATGTCGGTTCCAGATACGAAGTGATACCGACATAAGCGTCACGAGCGACACCTCGATAGCAACGGATGAACAAATGGCGATTACGGCTCCATATTGGGTAAGGTTAGAGCGTGACGTTGTGGGCAACTTTAAAGCATACTATTCCAGTAACGGAACCTCATGGCAGGCGATGGCATGGAATCCGCAGAACATCTCGATGACTTCGAATGTCTATGTGGGCCTTGCATTGAGCAGCCACAACAACAATGCCACATGCGAGGCACAATACTCCAACGTTCGGATAACCGGCACCGTCGGCACTCAGTGGAGCAGCCAGGATATCGGCATCGAGAGCAATAGTCCTGAGCCTTTGTACGTTGCGGTTTCAAACGCCGCGGGCAATCCTGCGGTGGTGGTCAACGATGATGCAGACGCAGCAACGACAGACATCTGGACGGAGTGGATTATTCCGCTGCAGGCTTTTGCCGATCAGGGTATCAACCTGACCAACATCGACAGGATAGCAATTGGCCTGGGGACCAAAGGTAACATGACTACGCCCGGTGGCTCGGGAAAAATGTACTTTGATGATATTCGCCTGTATCGGCCGAGAGATATCGCTGCTGAGTAAACACGGTTTTGGCTTGAATACCATCAGGTCTTGTATCTATTCGGGGCCTATGCCGAGTAATTCGGCATAGGCCCCGTTGTTATCGGCCTACGGGGAACGAAATCCAGAACTGCCATTGACAGGATAGAAGCAAAGACAGTTCAATGACGTTCTCAAATACCGGCCATGTGAATTACTTTATTCTTGACTTTTTTGCAAAAACGGATATAATAATATTAGAATAGCTTTGCTGGGGTGGTCACTATAGCCTCCTGTACTACAAACTCTTCTACCCGAGAGAGGGCAAGTATGTACTAAACGAGCTTCTGGGATATGCTGACTGCTGCTTAGACTCGTTGCCTATGGCTAAGTCCTTGCACATATTTGACCTCAACGGAGAGGGTGGACTTCTCGATGGTGCACAGACAGTAACTGGAAGCTGAAGGATTAGAAATCACATGGTTTGAGGTATGGGGAGAATGATGAAAAGTCATAATGATTCGATAAGGACAAGAGTATTGACAGTCGCCATAGCGCTTTTTTTAACAGTCTCACTTATGGGATGTAATGATCCAATCGTAGCTGACATGGAAGCAGAGCACCGCCAGTTGGGCAACTTGGTTAAGAAGGAACTTCAGCAGTGTCGTTCCGCATATCCACCCAGCTCACAGACAGAAACTCTTTATCCGGCTCCGTAAATTGTCAATCAGAGTAATGATACTGAGTCGGACTTCTAATTAATGTCTAAGGCAGAATCTTATATTCGGCCAAAGTCATTCCTGAGTCTTTTGAGTCTGTCAATTTCATTGCCGACCTTCTTTTTAACCGATCGGCTGTAATATCTTAGTAGCCGACTTCTGAACTCGGCTCGGTCGGACTGTTTAGGACATTTTCTTGCCAATCACAATAATGCTACAAATTACCCCTATTTTTCTTGCAACATTGCCCTTCGGGATGTAAAGTAAGATAGAATTTGTTAGAATGTGTTTTCCGTTTGGAAATGAAAATACATCTGGTATTTTAAGGCGTCTATTTATAGAGTTTCAGGCGGCGTAGCTCAGTTGGTTAGAGCATGGGATTCATAAGCCCAGGGTCGTTGGTTCGAATCCAACCGCCGCTATTTTTTATTTTGGATTTTGATATTTGAATTTCTGGCGCCCCCATCGTCTAGTGGCCTAGGATATCAGGTTCTCATCCTGGAGACAGGGGTTCGACTCCCCTTGGGGGTATTGGGTTAACAGCCAAGATTGCGGTTTTTAGCGTGTCTTGGCTGTTTTTTTTGTTTCTGGTTGTCTATGAAAATCTCCTGTTTTTTTTTGATGCCGCCTATAAGCTATTTCTCTATGGTTTGTTTAAGAACAAACGATTCAAAAAGTCCATAGTCGATGGTGTGATAATCTTTGCCCGGAGGCGGGCCCGTCTCGGGGCCTTGTTGGAACATGCCGGGCCAGGCGCTGCCCAGCCCTTTCCCCGCATGATGAGGCCCTAAGGTGTTCTTGAGCGTACCGATAACGACAACCTCAACAGTATTCGTGCCCTGCTTAATCAAATCCGTCACGTCGCACTGCCAAGGCTTATACGCAATATGGCCTGCTGATGCACCGTTCACAATAATCTCCACGACGCTTCCGTACCACTTATCCAGCTCGACAAGATACCGCCCGGCGGGACGCGTGATATTGAACGTCTGTTTATAACAGACACCCGCGGCGTAAAACGGGCAGCCCTGCTTTTTCCAACTGCCGAGTTTCAGGGCAGGCTCCGAACCGCCGGCGACGACAAAGCCCGAATCGGTTTCTTTAAGTGTAAATGCCCCCAGTAAATAAGCCGGCTCAAGTTCGTGATAAACTGTAAAAGGTGACGCTGTGATTATCACGGTGTTCTCGCCAACCCTGGCGGCATTAGCGATATCGATTTTACCGAACGCCTTGTCCAGCCACCATGTATCCTCCATCGCCAAAACCGTTTTGCCGTTGCACTTGATCGAGTATAAGTCCGGCCGCTCGATAACAATCCAAAGCCGCTTAGGTAATTGCTGCTCGATTGTAAATCGATACGTCGCCTCAAAGCCGCTGTCCGGGCCGAATGTCCTGCTGATAAGCTCATCGCGAAACTGGACTGCACTGTCCCACGGATTCCGACCCATTCCATTCTTTGCGAAGGCAAACTGGGATGCTTTATAAAAATAAATATTCTTCTTCGTCTCGCCGCCGGACGTGATATCGACATAATCCAGCGTTAGCACATTATCTTCTATCGAACTGATCTCAAGCTTACCTTGCGAAGCCACAATCCTTGTCGTTGTCTTTGGCTCAGCCACAGGCACATTGGGCTTTTTCGATAAGAACAGCATGAGACTCCCGCATGGGGCAAGCTCGAAACGGGCTTTTACACCGGCGCCTGCTTTTTCAAACGGATACATGGAAATCTCTGCCGTACTCGAATCCCATTGCTCGATACACCCCGCAGCCGATTTGACCAGTCCCTCCGAAGGTTCGTCGATGCTCGTATTGACCAGCAGCAGAAATTCACCGTCCTCAAGCGTTCGCCTGTGATGGAATAGTATTCCTTTGTCGTCACTGTCCCGCTCGATAGCAAATCCGTCCTTCGAAGCGGCCAGTAGCGTTTGCGGTACTTCGGCCGGCTCGACCTGCTTCCAACCGGAATGTTTTGCCGCTTCTGCGCCATGATTCGACAGTCGGCCGTCAACGTACGAAGGCGCCTGCCCGCAGCAGATAATTGCTCCGCCGGCCCGCACATACGCGCCAAGCAGGTCCATCGTTCTACGGCTCAGATTCTCCGTCAAAGGCGTCAAAACGACCGTATCGTAAGTACCCTGCCCCACCTTAAAGAGCGGCCCTTCGGTCGAGCCTTGCCGGGCAATAATATCTTCGCATCCGATATCGTACTCAACCTGGGCCCGTTCCAGCGACAAAAGCATCTCCTGAAACTGGTTCCCGATTTCACCGAGTTTGCCTTTCGGGATCGAATCGCCCTGATACATCCATGCGGTCGTTGTCGGCTCAATCACAAGAATCCGGTTAATCTGATGACCCTGTGACATAATCAGCGACAGCCTTGCGAAATACTCGGCCATCACATGGTACGCCTTCCACCATGGTTCGTGATAGGAGAACGATTGCGGATGGTCGCGCTTCCGAGCACCTCGTATCGTGATATACGAAAGATGCTCATTGAGGGTGTTGACCCCCAGCACGTAAAGCCAGTCGCCGATTCGCTTCATGTCCTCGAAACGCAGGTCCCAACCGCCGGCGCCGTATGCCTCACACAATGTCCGCTTTCTTCCGAATTGATTGGCCACGCTCGAAAGTTCCTTGACAGCTCGGACATTGCCGAACTGAGCATGGACGTTTTCGCTGTACTGGTTCATCAGTGTGTCGATCGCCGGGCGCTGGTGCCAGGCGTACATGGCCATATTGTCACCGCCGTGGCCGGCACCGGGCCAGCCGTGTTCCCAGTAGTGACCCGTGAATTCCAGGTTGTGCTTTTCGCAATACTCATAGCAGGGTTTGGCCCATCTGTCGATAAACTGCTCGAGCAGTAGGCAGTAGTAGTTGTGGCGGACACGTTTCCAGTCGCCAACGGGTCGAGCAAGCTGGGGCAGATGGTCGATCAGGCTGTATCCCCAGCGATCTTGAAACAGCTTCGGCAGATGGTCCGACCAGTGGAGACCACCAGCAGGAGCGAGGTGTGGCTCATCGGTGAACCAGCCGGGCACGCGCTTGCCGAAGTGCTCGCCGATGTGGCGACGATATTTCTCCATAGTGACCTCAATAAACTTCTCCGTGACGCCCGGCTTGAGCAAGTCGACGTAATATTTGCCGCCAAACCAGCCACCGGTTGGAGCGAGCCGGATTGATGCCACCAGATAGCGACCGTCATCGAAGGTCTGACCTTTTTGGATATTCTCGGTGATGTTCTCGTATGCATCGCCGGTTATCTGAAAGACGGCCACGATGTTATCATCAAGGCTGGGGGCAGTCTTGACCTCATTGAGGGAAAGGCCCTTGCCGCGCGATTCAGGCATAGCTTCGGGTACGAGACCCCCGGCAAAGCCCGATGGGTACGAGTTCTCATCGTAGATCCAAATGTTCATATCGAGCCGCTCGGCTTCTTCGAGAGCGACCTTCCAGAGCCTGAACCACTCCGGCGACAGATACGGCGTCATCAATCCCGGCCTGGGATGAACAAAAACCTGCCTGACTTGCTGGCCGGCAAGGTCCCGCAAAGTGCCGACAATCTGTTCGTCGGTCAGCATGTCGTTCCACACCCACAAGGGCGCCGAATGATACTCTCGCGGCGGATCGGAAAATTGTTTCTTTACGGCGGCCGAATCCACTGCCTCCAGCCGGCCGCAAGGAACCATTGCCGCAAAACAGATGAAAATCCAAATAGATATGCCAAGTTTTCTTGAGATTGAATGCTTCATGATAGTGTCCTATTCGTTATTATCCAATAGCGTATAATCAGGCCGCAACAACGCAGACCGGGAATTCCAACTGCGATAGTTTCTCTCACACGCAGCAGCAAAAATGATAACCGATCCTTTATGACCTTGCAAGGATAGCAGATATACTTTTGCAAAACAAGGTGGATTTGAATCAACGGTGCAGTTACAATGATAAATGGAAAATCTGCAAGGATATGATTAGTAAAAAGGAGTATATAAAATGAAATACGAGAGACTAATGAAAACTTTGGCGTTAATGCTGTTATTCCATTGGTCCCTGCCCGCGCTGGCTGCCGGGAACAATACGCTGCTTTGGCAGATAGGCAAAGCCGACAATAATACGGCTGAATTTGCACTGGGCCCGGACAGGAGCAACCAGTATTCGACAACATTCCCTAATGATACTTTATTTGTAACAGGGCATTCCGATCCAAAAAAAGACTGGCCCTATATACAGCCGGGTCCGGCGGATACCTGGGCGGGCGGCAAGAGCCACACCTTTACAATTCTTTTCGGTCTCAAGATGACGTCAACCGAGGGCAAAGGCCAGATTGTGCTGGATCTTGTCGATACGCACAGTACCATTCCGCCGAAGATGGAAATCAAAATCAATGACATATCCTTTGTCCGTGAATTGCCCAAGGGCGCCGGTGACGCTTCGGCACATGGTCAGCCGGACAAAGGCCGTGAGTGTCGGCTTGTCATTGACTTTCCGACCGGGGCACTTAAAGTTGGCACCAACAATATCACTATCATATCTCTGGAAGGCAGTTGGGTCTTATACGACCAGGTGGCACTGACTGTGCCGCCCGGCATTGAGACCGGGCCGGTTGAATCCCAGACAAAGCTACTGGAGATTAACAGCCAACCGTACCTTGTCAGACATGACGATGGCAAAATGTATCAACCAGTGCTGGTATCGGTCCTTCACATTGGAGAGCAGGCCGAGGCTCAAGTCATAGTCAATGGGGCCGAATTTGCCAAACAGTCGCTGAAACCAGGCTTCAAAGTCATTGAGGGATTAGCGCCGGCAGTTCAGGAGCCGACTTCGGTGCAGATCGAAGCAAAGGTGGCGGGCAAGTCTATCGGCAAGCAGACACTGACCATCAAACCCGTCCGCAAGTGGGAAATATATATATTACACCACTCACACGTGGACATCGGATACACGCATGTGCAAACGGAGGTGGAACGCAAACATTGGAAGTACTTCGAACAGGTCATCGAGCTGGCACGCAAGACGGCGGATTATCCGGCCGGCTCGGCCTTTAAGTGGAACGTCGAAGTGCTCTGGGCGGTTGACAGCTTCCTGAAACAGGCATCGCCGGAGGACCGCAAGGCATTCTTCGATGCCGTGAAGAAGGGCTGGATCGGCCTGGATGCTCTGTACGGCAACGAACTGACGGCCCTGTGCCGGCCGGAAGAGCTTGTTCATCTGGTGGATTATGCCCGGACGCTCCGGCAGCAAAACGATGTGACAATCGACTCGGCGATGATTACCGATGTCCCCGGCTACACGTGGGGCATAGTGCCGGTGCTGGCCCAGAGCGGGGTGAAATATTTCTCCGTCGGCCCCAACCGCGGGCACCGTATCGGCTATACGCTATCGACATGGGGCGACAAACCCTTCTACTGGGAATCGCCGTCCGGCCGGCAAAGCATCCTCTGCTGGGTGGCCGGTGAAGGTTATTCCTTCTTCCACAGCGGGCGCCTCGACGGGGGAAGGCTCTTCGATTATCTCGGACGTCTGGGAGACTCCGAGTACCCTTACGATATAATCCAGCTTCGCTACTCTATCGGCGGTGACAACGGTCCGCCCGACCCGGACATGAGCGACTTCGTCAAAAAGTGGAACGAGAAGTACGCCTATCCCAGGTTGGTTGTGGCCACAACAACGGAAATGTTCCGGGAATTCGAACAACGATACGCAAGCAAAATACCCAGGGTTCGCGGTGATTTCACGCCGTATTGGGAAGATGGGGCGGGCTCGTCCGCGGCAGAGACTTCAATCAACCGTGATGCCGCCGAACGTCTGGTGCAAACTGAGACACTGTGGGCCATGCTCAATCCGGCGGGCTACCCGGCTGAGCAGTTCCAGGAGGCCTGGCGCAACGTCATCCTCTACGACGAACACACATGGGGCGCGCACTGTAGTATCAGCCAGCCCGAAAGCGATTTCACCAAGGCCCAGTGGAAGATCAAACAGGCCTTTACACTCAATGCCGACTTACAGTCGCGCAATCTCCTTAACAACGCACTGGCCGGACATCGAGCGAAGGCAAAGCAAGTCACCGCAATAGATGTGTTCAATACTTGTTCCTGGACGCGAACGGACCTGGTGATATTGCCGAAGGACATGAAAATTGCCGGTGACGTTGTTAAAAATTCCGAAGAGCAAATCGTAAAATCGCAACGGCTCTTAACGGGCGAGTTGGCTTTTCTTGCGCGGGACATCACACCCTTTTCCGCCAAACGTTTCACCTTCGGGGCCGGCGAGGTTTCCAATTCCGGCAGCGCTTTAGCGATAAACAACGAACTAAGCAACGACACGATATTGCTTACCGTCAATGAGAAAACCGGTGCAGTCGAGAGCCTGAAATCGAAGCAGCAGAATATCGAACTGGTTGACAACGAGACAGGACTGGGACTAAACGATTATTTCTACGTAGCCGGCAGGGACCCGACAGAACCACAGCGTAACGGACCGGTTACAATCCGTGTCAAGGAGCAAGGGCCGCTGGTCGCTTCGCTATTGATCGAATCCGATGCCCCGGGCTGTAATAAGCTGGTTCGTGAGCTTCGCATCTTTGACGGCATCGAACGAGTGGACATCATCAACGTCATCGACAAGAAGAACATCTACGAGCAGGAGGCCGT
>JBARRE010000053.1:0-2539 GCA_049644065.1 Sedimentisphaerales bacterium
ACTGCTGTATAGCACCGACACGGCGCTCAGGTCGCACGCCTGCGTTGCCCTATCCTCCGTGCCGGCAAGGAGATCGTAGAATAATTGTCCCACAAAAGCAATAGTCCGTTCATGTCCGGCACTGTTGGGCTTATGGATTTGCGATTCTGCTGGTAGCTTCAAAGCGATAAACGTAATAGGTTGTTCAGAAAGTGAACAACCGGATTATTTACAACCTTTGCGACAATAATAATATTTTTCTATGCGTCTATGCAATTGCCTTTGGTCTTTGACGAACGGCCCATTGCATTCTATAATAAAAATGATTTTCTGAGGATAAAAAAGATGGAGCTGATTCTAACTGTCATAATCGGTGTTCTGGTCCTGGTTGTGCTGGGGCTTTTGGTCTGGCTGATTGTCTCTAATTCCGGCAACGCCGAGAAAATGGCAGGCCAGCAGGCCTCGATCGGCCTTCTACAGCAGCAATTGGACAATTTGAAAACCGCCCAGGACAAAACCACAGAAAGCCTGAACAAATCTCTACAAGCCGGACAGAGCACACTCAACCAGAGCCTGCAATCGAGCCAGAAAACGCTCAGCGAGCTGCACAGTCAAATCGGCGAACTGCAGGGCACGAATAAGCAGATGATGCAAATGGGAACCGAAATCAAACGGCTTCAGAACATTCTGAGCTCGCCCAAACTCCGGGGCCAGATGGGCGAATGGTCGCTCGAAAATCTTCTCTCTCAAATCCTGCCAAAAAACAGCTACAAACTCCAGCATGGGTTTAAGGACGGCAAGATGGTCGACGCCCTGATACAGATGCCCGGTTTCTCGGTGTCCGTTGATGCCAAATTTCCACTGCCCGGCTTTGAAGAAATCGTAAAAGCCGAAACCGAAGAGGAAAAAACAAGACTTCGCAAACAATTCATCAAGCATGTCACCACTCATATCGACAAGATTGCCGGCGATTACATCAGGCCCGCCGAGGGCACGCTGGATTTTGCAATTATGTACATCCCCGCCGAGAATATCTATTACGAAACAATCGTCCGGTACGCCGGCGAGACGCATGATATATTGCAGTACTGCTTCGATAAAAAAGTGATCCCGGTATCACCGAACCTTTTGTACGCCTATCTGATGACGGTTGCGATGGGCCTGCACGGCCTGCAGATCGAAAAGCAGGCCGCCGAAATCCGGCAGAATCTGAAAAAGCTCAACGCCTCTTTCGCCGACTTCGGCGGCACATGGGAAATCCTCGGCAAACACCTGCGAAACGCCTACAGCCAGTACGATGAGGGCCAGAAGAAACTCGACCGCTTCGGAATGCAGCTCGACCAAATACAAGAAGAAAAGGAAGAAACTATCTGATTAAGAGGGAGATGGTGATCAAAATGCGAATAGTAATGCCCCTTTTTAACTTCTGTAATGATAGTAATGAAGAATTTGTATTTGATGGTGGCAAGTATGCTATACGAAGACTCAACGCTAATGATGAAATACCAGAAATAGATTTGTTTTCTAAGCAAGACATTGACTATATGAAGATGGAATCATGGGCTTTAGTGGCTGAGGACCAAGACGTAAAGAAATATGTGCAAGATGTAAATATTCTACTTCTATCATTCAGGATTTACAAGTCAGCACCCGTCTTTATCAAGTATCGCCTATGCAAAGACAATGTTTCTCTCTGCACAAGACTTTGTGATACTATGCGGCCTATCTTACCGAAAGAGAGTTGCAGGATAATTACCCCAAATGATCTTAACATTATAAATGTAGGATTTAAGAATCTATTGTGCATGGAGGCTATTTCAGACAGGACCCACAATGCTGGTTATTTTCTTTATCGCGGATTTTGTTCTGAAAAGATGATTGATTCTTTCGTACTTCTGATGATGGCTGTTGAATCTCTTTTTTCCAGTGAAGAGCGTGGTGGAATTACAAATATTATATGTTCAAGAGTTTCTAACTTCTTAGACTGTAAGCCACGGTGCAAATATGAAGACATCTCCAAATTATATGACCTTCGTTCCAAAATGGTTCACGGAAAATTAGTGGTAGATGATGACATCAAAGGCCAATTGGGAACATTGCACGAACTCCAATATGTAGTAACTCAATGTATGAGGAAAATGCTGGACAATAAGATTTACCGAATATACGGCGACATTCAGGAAAAAGAACGCTATTTTAATGAACTTGTGAACAGGGAAGTGTAAAGTCTGCGTCAAACGCTGGTTTTAACCTCCACACATTGAGAATTTGATTAAGGATATTTGTTATGTCAGAGAATTACGATTGCATTATAGTTGGGGCCGGGCCGGCGGGTCTGGCGGCGGCTCTTTATACTTCCCGCGACAGGCTGAAAAGCCTGGTTCTTGAGAAGTTTATGCCGGGCGGACAGATCAACAATACGGACAGAATAGAAAATTATCCCGGCATCGAGCGTATCGACGGGCCGGGCCTGATCGAACAGATGCAGAAGCAGGCCCAGACTTTCGGCGCCGAGATAAAGACCGGCGGCGAGGTAACCAGCCTCGAAAAACTCAAAGAC
>JBARRE010000054.1:0-7245 GCA_049644065.1 Sedimentisphaerales bacterium
TGTCCTGTCAGAAGTAACAGTATTAAGCATATCATCAAATGACATATCCTGCGAATCCGCCATAGTGCCAATCGAGACAGCGGATGTTCGTTGCCATTTGCGAAGAGCATCCTTTGCTTTGTTCGCCGCTATTGTAAAAAGCCACGGGCGCAAAGGTCGGTTTGTATCGAAGCTGTTCCGGCTGGCGTATAACTGTAAAAACGTTTCCTGAAATACATCCTCAACAAGGTCATGCCGGTTTAGGAATTGCCGAAGAAATGCGTAAAGGCTGTTTTTATAACGAGTTACGATTTCACGAAACGCAGCCTCATCCCCGGCTGTATAGCGGGCGAGAAGTTCCGCGTCACTTAGTTTTACAAAATCATTGACCATAACTCGACAATAAAAAGAATAATGGAATCATTACTATTATACGTTATTAGAAAGCAAATTAAATATTTAATTGCTGCTAATTTACATATAGCCTCGGTAGTAACTCTCTTAAGCAAGGAAAAGGAGAAGTTACATTTTGGATGTGAATATAAAGATTACTGAAGTTTTTATAAATTTATATTATTGCGGATTATATCGGACACAAGGATAGTTCCCTAATAAAAACTTTTTGGCAACTTGGTATTATTTATATTCAGATTTTAGGAAAAATGGCATAAGTACTTATATGGCAAGTATTAAAGATGGATATGCTGGATTCGAGATGAGTGATTTATTGTTTTTTTATAAAAATTACCACTTTTAACAGGATTTCATAAATGTTTGATTTTTAATTTGGCTAAATCGGCCGAGAAATTTCGATGCAGACCCCATTTTTTTGTTAAAGATTCCATCGAAGGGTAGCAGGGGGGGGACTTGTTACAGATTTATCATGGTTTCAATGACCGAACCCTCGGCCTCTTCTTTTCTCATCTGTCGCTGGTCGCGGGTGATTATCATTTCATCGTATAGCTGTCGATCCTTGATAAAACTTTCCTTATTCCATCTGTGCATTTTAATAAATATACCATCTTCGAGCAGTTGGGCCTTCAGTCTGTCTCGATCATCCTGGTTGAGGTCCTCTTTTTCCATAATGTAAACTGAGATTAATTTGTCGAAATGCTCGTTTGCGGAGTCGGCCCAGAAATGCCGGGCGATTGATAATACCACAAGTGCGATAATGATCAGCAGAGCCACAGTGACTGCTACAGTACCGGAATTATTGTGTTTAACTTGTATCATACCACCTGGTTTCCCACTGTACCCGATCAAAATAATCGATTGCAGAATCGACGTCAAAGAAAATCGAATCTTGCCGGGTCATTTAGAATGACAAGCAGTATTTTCAAATACGGGATTTGAGGCAAGGGGGGAATGTGAATATTTTTGAAACACAAATTATCCTTGATTTGTTCCGGAACCTGCGTTAATTTATGGCAAATGAGCTTTCATCGGCCAAAATTTAAAGGTATTGAGATTTTCTCGAAATTACGATGCTCAGGATAATCATTGCGAGTATTGAGTATAATTGCAGATCTACAGTTCTTTCTTATTGGGACTTCTATAGCGGCACAAAAATTGATAATATGTGGAGGGTCTTATGAACAGAGACCCTGTTAGGAATTGCTTTTTTCTATTCATCTTATTACTTCCGGTTTTTGCCGGATGCAATGCACCTAAAAGCCAGCTCAGCACCTTTGACGGGTATTTCAATGGTTGTGATTATGAAAAATCTATAGAATTCGCTCAGTCGAAAATCAGTAAAAGCAAAAATCCCAAAAAAGAAGATTTATTATGGACATTACAGATCGGCACGCTTGAAAGATTGAGGCAAAATCTCCGGGAAAGTAATAATTATTTTGATAGATCGGAGGAGATGCTGAATTTCTTCGATTATCAAAATGCAGCCGCCGATTCGGTTGCTGCAATTGTCGTTAACGAGAATATCATCCCTTATTTGGGTGAAGAATACGACGGCATTATGATTAATACTTACAAAGCTTTGAACTTTATGGCCCTTGGTGAAAACGACCAGGCACGGGTAGAGTTCAACAGGGCTCTTGACAGGCAAAGACGGGCAAAGGAGAAATTCGCCGGGGAAATAGAGAAGCTCCAAAATGAATTAGACAAGGAGCAGGAAAAAGAAGGATCGCAGGCTAAGAAAAATGTAGATAATCCCGAAATCAACCAGTTAATAACTGGCAGATATCCCGGCCTGTACGAGTTCGAAGCCTATCCCGATTTCGTCAATCCCTACACGACTTACATTGCCGGAGTTTTTTTCAATCTCGTCGGCGACCATTCGAAAGCTGTTACTTTCCTGAAAGAATCGTATGGAATGGTCCGCGACAATGATTACGTTGCCCAGGACCTGGCTGTTACTGAACAGGTGCTCGACGGCCGGGCGGAGTTGAAAGATACCGTATGGGTAATATTCGAAAACGGGCTCGGGCCTGTTAAGGAAGAGCTTAGAATCGACATACCGCTGTTTATTGCCTCGGATCAGGTAAAATACTTCGGGATTGCTCTGCCAATACTCGTATTCAGAGAGCAGGCTTATCCCTACTTGTCGATCAAGGCCGGCGATAAAAGTTACAATACTCAGATCGTCGCGAATATGGACCGGATCGTGCAAACGGAGTTTAGCAAAGACTTTAAAGGTATTCTGACCAGGGCCATAATGTCCGCTACCGCAAAAGTGGTAGCTCAGTATGCTCTAAATAAAAAAGATGACTCCTCACCACAGATTGTTTCCTTCCTTGCTACCGTATATTCTATCGCCACAACCGCCGCTGATGTCAGAATTTGGACCACACTGCCGAAGAATTTCCAGGTCGCCAGATTACCCATACCGCCCGACAGGCTGATAACGATAGCACCCCCGGGCGGCGAATCTTTTCCGGTGGAAATACCCGCTTGCAAAAATGCGTTTGTCTATGTTAGAATACCGCAGAAGCAGACAAGGCAGGTTCTTGACCTGATAACATATTAGATTATTAGTTTAAATGTTGATGGAGATTTGCCATGAAAAAGTTAGAATTCGTATTGATTGGGTTGATAGTCTTTGCTTCCGGTTGTTATAAGCATAATGACGAAAGAATCATTCTTAGAGAGGGAGTTGGGAGTGATACGGCCGGGAGCAATATTGTCACCGAGCCGATCCAACATGCTTTCAGTGCCTTGATCGGCGAAGGAATTGAAGTCACTAACGCTGTTACCAGAAGAAACGACGCCGGGTTTCTTGAGCTTTATGTCAACGGACGAAACGCGTCGTATAATACCAAGCGATTCAGGTACAAAGTCGAATGGCTGGATGAAGACGGGCTTATGATTGAAACGAAAACAAGTGTGTGGCTGCAGATGTCGGCAACGGGGAAATCACCCTTTACCATTAAAGCTGTTGCGCCGAGACCGCAAGCCGTAAATTTCAGAATGGATACGAGAAAATGGGAGTAAATTATGAAAGCAAAAGTATTATATCTAATAACGATGGTATGTATTTTAGCGGCAGGATGTGCCCAGGAAACAACAATGATCGATACCAGGAATGACGAGGGAAAGGCCGTTATGGCTCTGGACTACAGAGATTTCGATATGGCCGCGAGTAAAATGGTGCAGTCAATGCTTGGTTCGGGAGCCCTGAAAAAACCGGAAGGCGGAAGGTATGTCGTGGCTACCGGCAGAATCCTCAACGATACCACGCAGAGAATCGACACCGACCAGCTAATGGTAAAAATCGAGACCGAGATATTGAACAGCGGACAGGCGGTTATGACATCCGCGATCGGCAGCGGTTCCGACGAGCTGCTCCACGAGACAAGAGAACTCAGAGATTCCGAAGAGTTCGATCAGGACACGGTGGCTAAAAGACAGACCCTCATCGCTCCCGAACTAACCATCTCCGGCAAAATCTTTCAGAGGAATATCAGCTATGACCGAAACACACAGCAGGTTGAATACTATTTTCAACTGAAGCTGAGCGACGTTAAAAGCGGACTCAGATTTTGGCAGGATGAAACTCTTATTGGTAAAAGGGGCAGCAGTAAATCTGTTTCCTGGTAAAAGAGCCTAATAGAAAGTTTTTTCAAAGGGTGGAAAAATGAAAAAAATAGCGAGCATTATTGCGCTCTGCCTGCTGGCTGCGGCAGTTGTGACCGCCGGTGATGCGCCGGGAGCTGAACAGAATCCGGCCGGCAGCGCCGCCAGCAAACGCAGCGCATCGAACCCTCTTTTGAAGACTGAGCCAAACAACGCAGTTATCCGGGAAGTCATCGGCCGTGGCCGTAACAGGGACGAGGCCGTTAAGAACGCTCTGTATAGAGCAGTCGAGCAGGTAAGAGGTGTCAGGGTCGATTCCAGCAACTATGAATTCGGCTTCCGCAGCTCAGGTGTGGGGGTAGGTGACGACGGGCCCGGACGCAGGAGAATCGAATTCGATTCTGTAGATGTTGCCACGGACGGCACAGTCTACACAACAGAAATCGGCGGCCTCGTAAGAAGCTACAATGTTCTCGACGAAAAGCAAATCGACCAGAACACCTATGAAGTAACGCTACAGGTCGCTGTTTACGACTATGGCGCACGAGGCCAAACCGGGCGGGTCAAGATTGCCTTGATGCCCGCAAAAACACAGCAGGATAATTACGGTTTCCTGAACCAAATAATATCCGGCGACACACTCTCGTCGCTGTTCTCCCAGCGACTTATTGCGGGACTAACCCAGACTAACAAATTCGCCGTCCTTGACCGTGAAAGCATCGTTGACTTTACGAGGGAAAAAGAGATGCTCTTTTCATTCGATGCCCCTCTTGGAGAACAGGCAAAGCTCGCTGAAACTCTTGGCGCCGATTACTTGCTTGTAGGGACCATATCTCAAGCTGAAATCGAAAGATTCGAAAGGTACCTGAAGGCCGCCAATTACACGTCGAGGAAATTCAAAGCACGATTCAATTTCGATTATCGGCTTGTCGACAGCTCCACAAAGCAGGTAGTCTTGGCAACGACTGCGCAAAAGTATCTTGAGGACGAACAAGTCAGAAAGCTTGCCGACGAACAGAATCCTGCCGAATGGGACTCGGCACAGGTGCGCGATGCTTTTATCTCGCTTGTGGCCAACGATGTGATTGCAGCGGTTATCGACCGTGTGTATCCTATCGCCGTCGCTGCGGTACAGGGGGATGGCCAGTTAATCCTTAACCAGGGCGGCCAGAGAATGAAAAATGGCATGCTGCTCGATGTCTATACAACGGGCAAGGAAATCTTCGATAACGATACTGGAGAATCGCTCGGAAGTATCGAAAGCCATGTCGCAACCATAGAGATTCAGAAGGTCGCGTACACCATGTCAATGGCCAAAGTAGTTGCAGGCGATGTGTCAAAAGTTCCCATAGGTTCCGTTTGCCGAATACAAAAGCAAAAGAGAGATCTCGGCGTCGGAATGGAACCGGATATCATTAGAACCAAAACGGGGGGAGTCAAGCTGCCGTTCGATAATTAGTGGCTATTCTCTAAACCGATTCTCTTGTGACAAAGCCGTGTGTGAGCACGGCTTTTTTTTTGCAGTAAGCAAGCTGGAGCGGCGGGAATTTTCGAGTGATTCTGTTTCGCGCCTACCTGTATTGGGTGTGGACGGCGGGCAAGTGGAGAATGTTCTCAACCGCCGCCCACTTCTTCCTGGACAGCCGTTGGCGTTTTGTTATCCAGGCACCGTTCCGGAACGACCAGGATTTTGTCGGTGCCGACGTCGATGAAAGGAACAATTTATGGGAAATACTGGAATTTGTGTAACGTTTGACTTTCTTGGCCGTCTTCTATATCATGGATGTTAAGCATCTTGATCGAGGAAAGTTGCGTTGATTTGAGTTTCTATCAGAAAGGAGCCGGATCATGAGAGGAAGAACGATTACTTGGAAATTCCCGAGTGTCGGAAGTACTATTCTATCCTGTCTGCTGCTGATGACTATTACATCCGGCTGTAAAAAAGAAACGGATGAAGTTAGCGGTGGGCAGAAGATAAACGACACTGGCAGTACAGGAGCATTGGCTTTTGAACTCAAAGAAATCCCCGACTCCGACGTAGCCTGGCCGGAACCACCACTGCCGCGTGCACTCAAGTTCCCGGGAAAAGTGCGCAGGGCGGAAATCGAGATTGACGGCAACGAATATGGTGTTTTCCTAAGCCCTCATCCGAGGAACGATATCTGTTTATTTCCAAAGGATCGCCCGATGGATTATCCATGGTGGGAAGGAGCTCACCAGTTGAATTCCATGCATGTGATTGATGGGACGTACTATCATTTCGCCACAAATTCTACAGGCGACAAGTTGTTTGTTCGCCCATACGAGGGACGGTTAGGAACGTTTGAAATTGGTGCAGGTGGACGAGACACACATGAGTTTACAATTACAGGTTCATTGCTTTCAAAGGATACAGTCGTACCAATTGGAGGCGAGTTGGAGAATGGGTGGCCAAAACCAGTGCAGAGTTGCCAGGTACCTGAGGGAGACTATTTGCCTGCTTACATGTCCATATCTCTCGGCACCCTTAATAAAGAGATTTCAGACGACGGCCAGTCCGAATCTCTCAGCACCCTGAGTATCTGGATTTCGGACAACTACCACTCTGGCGGCAAAGCCCACGATATGGACAGGCCCAAGGTTTATGGCATTAAGATTCGCAAGGACAAGCCCTTTGTCCTGGATTTCTCCAATGAGCCGGAGGTGGTGTTTGCGTCTCCGACGAAAGGCCAGCGAGTCCAGCCAGGCGACGAGCTATTGGTCAAAGCCGTTCTTACAGACCCTAAGCTGCATATTGTGATTGGTATTCGACAAGAAAAGCAAAGAGAGGAATTCACAAATCCTGACGGTAAGAGAACCGTAAAAGAATCGGTAGGGCCAATCCATCCGACAGTTTTCATTACTCGATCCGACGGTGAAAAGGTTGTTGAGGGCGTCATGCCCTTCGGGTGAGATGGCACTTGTGGGTACTCGTGGCGAGTGCCAAACGACCTTAAACTCAGCGGCAATGAAGAGACGTTCAATGTGAAGGTCATATTCGATACTAAAGAGCTTTACGGCAAGGTAACCGGGACACGGCAGATCGTGATTAGCCGGGAATAACCTCTCGCTGGTATACACTGAAAGGCCATGAATGAATCAAATGCGTAAGGGACTAATTGTGCAGGATTTGAAATTCGGCTTAATAATTCCGTTCGTGATCGCTTCGGTTTTCTGGAATTCCGGAGCTTCTTGCTGTCTGGCCCAGAGACAGGAAAA
>JBARRE010000055.1:0-1855 GCA_049644065.1 Sedimentisphaerales bacterium
ATAATCCAGAACATGTCAAATCCACGAAGCGCATCGATCGAGACTATGCGCTCTGACGGCAAAGTTGGCTGATTGGTTTCGGACACTGCCGGGTCCTTTCAATTAGTTGAGTAAAATTGGATTTACCATTTATGCCTGCTCAGCTACGCCGCGGAGCATGATTTGCAGGAGAATATCAGGCTTTTTCCGGTAATTCAAGCTTTCTGTCCGGTTCTCGAAGCTCCCCGATAAAATTCATTTGGCAGATCGGAGCAATTACGGCAAAAACTTCGGTGTATTAAAGCCGGAATTTGATTGATTTATGCTTCGGTGTTATTTAAAATATACCTGTTGCGTGTGCAGACATATAGTCCTGCTGCAATAAGCAAACTTCCGGCACAAAGCAACAGGGAGACGGGGTAAAGAAGAGATTAGTGATCCGCCTGTGTCTCCCTTTTTTTATGGGCCGGTTTGAGCAAAATAAAAAATGTAAAGTAATGGGAGGCCGAAGACGTTGGACGGCAGGTACCATATCGAGGACACAAAGCAGGACATATTAAGTCACTCTAAAAGAGCGGACTGGATACATATCCTCAGCTTAGATCCTATCCTGGCAACCGATGTTTACGAAAGGATACATAACGATCCGAGAATGAGAAACTATCGATTGCATAGACCTCGAAAAACAGAGATACGGGATACTGCCGAAGAAATTGAGGCTATGGCACGGGATACGGTATTGTCACGATTGCTTATCATTGACGTACGCAAAGAAGCGTTGCCCAAACTTCGAACGGCTTATAATAAGATTGTCGGTTATAATCGCAGAGATCTGAACAAATTATGCTTCATAATACTAATTGGCGACGGTCCGTGGAACCTGTTCTGGGCGGGAAAGACATTGGATGTTTTCGTTCCTTACCTCTCCGAGCATCGAGTGGATTTTCATCCCGCCGTATTCTTCTATGATCCTTTCCTGCATTATGAACGCGGTGAGATCGTGCGTGGAGCGATAGATGATAAATTTGTACTTCCGGACAAAATTCCTGGAAGGCTTATCCCATATTTCAAGAAGGACGAGTATATTAGAGTGGATAAGATAAGACGCTATTTCAGAGCGATCGGCAAACCTGATGATATTCGTAAAAAAAGGCTCAAAAGGCTGAGAAGCTTATACAAAAAAAGAATTACAGAACAATTTCCCCACCACAAAGATCAATTAAAAGCCTGGCTGTCTAAAAAAGGAATCAGATTGGCAAGCGAAAAAATGCACCTCTACCCCCTGTTCTTCGAAGACTGGGTGTATGATCTTACGCAAAGAGCAAAACAAAGTAAATTGTGATATGCTTCTGAGCGGAAGAGCCGGATTGATTGCGATTGAATCCTTGCTGCCAACCACCTGATTATGAAAATTATGCTTACTGCTCAAGCGATGGTCTGCTTCGCTGATAAAATATCAATAATTGGTAATTAAATAAAAAGGACCTACACCGAGGAATTCGGTATAGGCCCCGAATTGATACTAATCTTTATGTCATTTCAACGAAAGCTGTGTTTATTCTACAGCAGCCTCCTTTGGCCGATTCAGCCGGATATCATCGAAGTACATCTTACCCGAACCGCCGGGTATTGTCGTATTGCCCTTTGTTCCCAGGCCAATAGCTATCCTGTCGACGTTGGTCAGGTTTATGCCCTGATCGGCAAAAGCTTGCAGGGGAATAATCCACTCTGTCCAAGTGTCTATTGTTGCTGCAGCAGGATCATCATGAATTACAACCGCAGGCGTTCCCGCGCTGTTGAATAACGCCACGTAAAGCGGCTCGGCGGCGTTGCTGGCTATGCCGACGTCCTGGTTCGTCCACTGAGCGCCAGCCGT
>JBARRE010000056.1:0-4610 GCA_049644065.1 Sedimentisphaerales bacterium
GAAGCGGGCGGCTTCGGAGCGGGAAAATTCGATGGGGCGATATCCATCTCCTCCGCCGAGAACTGCCGCCTGATCGGGTTGGAAATCGTGAACGTCGGCGGGCAGGGAATCAAAGCTTCAGGCGACAGCCTGCGCATCGAGCGATGTCACGTTCATAACGCCGGCGCCTGCGGTATCAGATGCCGCGGGGCCGAAGCCGTCGTGACCGACAATCACATCCACGATGTCGGGCTGACTTACCCCAGCGCTATCGCCATGCAGGGCGGCGGCAGGGACTGTCTTATAAGCCACAATGAAATCCACGATTGTCCCTATACAGCCATCAACTGCGGCGGCGAGCGAAACCGGATCGAGCATAACCTGATTTACCATGCGATGAAAGAGCTGCACGATGGGGGCGGCATTTACTGCTTCGCAGGTAAGGACCTCGTGTTGCGGGGCAATTTCATCCGTGACATCATCGACACCGGCGGCTACGGGGCCTCGGCTTATTATCTCGATGAGCGGTCTGAGAACTGCCTTGTCGAGGGCAACCTTTCGGTTGGTATCGTTCGGCCCTCCCACAACCACATGGCCAAAGGCAATACGATTCGCAACAACGTTTTCATCAGCAATGCCGACGCCAGAATTACGTTTCCAAAATCATCGAATTATACCTTCGAGCACAATGTCATCCAGGCCAAAGGCCAAATTGTGCTGGAGAATCCGGATGCGATTACGACACTATGGAATAACGTTCTGTTCAGCGCCGAGGGGAAAATTCAGTGCCGCAAGCTGAAAAACTACAGCCAGGCGGGCAGTTATTCGTTCGAGGCCGACCGGGAAAATCTGTCAGTCGACCCGCACATTATCGAGTTTGAAAAAGGGCGGGTCAGATTCGCCGCCGATTCGGCCGCGCTCAAGCTTGGCATAAAACCAATCGATGTCAGCGGTGCCGGCATTCGCCCAAGCGGAGATGGCGAGTAATCAACCGCCCGATTGGGAAAACCAGGCCGATCCGCCGAATTTTATTCTTGCCCATTTAGCTGGACTATGCCTAAAATGCGGATCGGTTTGTTGATTCAGAGATAATTAATATAATGGGAGCTGGGTTATGGCAAAAGCTAACAAACGCTCGAACGGTTCCGGTGTCGAGCCGATTGAACAGCCTTACGGCGCCGATAGAGGCGACACCGGTCAAACGAACTGGGTGACCGGGGAAATCGACAAAGAAGAGCGTAAGTGGGCGATGTTCTGTCATTTGGCGGGACTCGCCGGGCTTTCGCCGCTGCTGCCGGCCATCGGTAGTGCGGTCGTGCCGTTGCTCATATGGCAGTTGAAGGCGGATGAATTTCCATTCGTTGCCGAGCAGGGAAGGCGGGCTGTGAACTTCCAACTATCCATGCTCCTCTATGTCACTATAGGCACTATTATATGCTTCGCCAGTATAATCGGAGCATTTTTGATACCGATCGTCTTCTGCATTTTTGGTCTTGTTGATCTGATCTTTGTGCTGATTGCGGCGGTAAAAGCCAACAGGGGGCAGCACTATCGCTATCCGCTTACCATCCGTTTTTTCAAATAAGCATCTGGAGAGAAGAAACTGTAGCTCAATATGAAATTCATAATCAAATTATTGATTAGTGTATGTGTAATCAGCATCTGTGCAGCGATTGCCCGCAAGGCGCCGAGTCTGGCGGGACTGATTGCCGTGATGCCGTTGACAGGACTGATTGTGCTTGTCTGGCTGTACCTCGATAATCCCGGCAACTTTGCTCTGATGACCGATTACACCAAAGGTGCTTTGTGGGGAATCGTGCCGAGCATATTGTTCTTCCTCGTGGCCTTTGTATGTTTCCAGAAACACCTGCCTTTATGGATCGTGCTTTGTGCAAGCTTTACCATCTGGCTCGTCGGGGCATTCTTTCATCAATGGCTGCTCAAGTAGGGTGGGCCTTGGCCCACCGATCCGCTCATGGTGGGGCAGAGCCCCACCCTACAATCCTGACCACGCCGCGGTTGCCGTCCACTTGTATTGTCTGGCCGGTCTTGATGATTCTGGTAGCACTGCCAACGTTAACCACGGCGGGGATACCGTATTCACGTGCCACTATGCTGCCGTGCGAGATAACACCGCCCTCGTCCATAACTATTGCAGAGGCCGGAACGAAATAAGGCGTCCAGCCTGGGTCTGTGAAAGGTGCAACCAGAATCTCACCCGCCAAAAGCTGTTCCTCTGTGTTGGCTCTGAGTATAACTCTCGCCTTGCCTGTGGCAGTGCCGGGGCTTACGCCAAGGCCGTTAAGTTCCTGTGCCTGCTCATCTATGGTATCAGGTATGTAATTGTCCGGATCGAATCTTCCAAAGACGACATCGGGAGGTGTTATCGAACTGTTTTTATCATATTCGGCCCGCCGGGCGGCAATGACCTGGTGGATATCAAAGTCCGCATTACTATTTACAACAGGGGCAATCTCTTCATACCAAAAGAAGAAGATATCGTCTTTATTTTTAAGTACGCCTTTATCTTTGAGTCTCTTACCAAGTTCTATGAGCAATTTTCGCATTGCTGTCAGCAGCTTTATGACTTCGCTTTTGACGTTCTCCCTAAAGACGGAACCTTTCTGGACGCGAACAAGAAGATAGTTGAATATCATTCGCTTTATCGGATTCCTGAGTTGCTCACGGCAGTGTTTTTCCAATTGCCGGCGCTGCTCTGCCGCCCTGGCAAAATTTTGAACCGGATCTATTTTGTCCATCTGAGTGATATGGCTGCGTACGAATTTGAGGATGTAATCCGGTGTTTCGCTCCAGCGTTTATTGTATAGCTCTAATTCGCCCCGGCAATGGTGGCCGTGTCGGAGCATGAATCCGTTCCACTCAGCCAGAAATTCCCTGCCTGAATCTGTCTCGGAGAGTTTCTCTTCAATAGTACTCCAGTCTTTATCTGAAAGTATGAGTTCCTTAACTTCCGTCTTTGAATCAGCCAGAGCGGCCAATCGCCAAATATCCAGACCCGCAGTCGCATCGACCATGCCACCAATACCCGCGAGGAGTTCTCCTGTTTTTGTGTTACCGTCCGGGAGCCATTTGGTACATACCATATCGAGAAACGGAAGTGCCCCCATGATACTGAACAGGTATAGTGCGTGGCCTACCAGATCGGTGATATCCATCATAATTTCCCGGCAGTATGTTGTTATTTCTTCGGTTGTCAGGTTTGCAGCGTCTAAGCGGGGCCATTTCTCGTTCTTAGCTCCTACCTTTGCAATAATGCGCCGGCCTTTTTTGGGGGTGTTGCGAAGCGTGTCTACAATAATAAGGGGGATTTTCAAAAAGAATTTGTATCGTCTGAATTTCATGTCCGGCAGGTCTTTTTCTGTGGCGTTCCGGAGTCCCTCGTCGACTTTCTGTAAGCCTTTGTGACTGCCCGTTAATTTCATGAAATCGAGATCTTTAGTGCCGGGCAGGTCCCTGATTACAGCGCCCCAGATGTTTGCGTTAAAATAAATCCGCCCGGCGACCAGGCCGTAAAGAGGATGATCGCCGCGATCCATGCAAAGCATGCCGAAGACCGGGTCGATAAGGTTTCCAAACATCGCATCGATTACCGACAAAGTTGTTGGCGTCGCTACGTCGGGCATAACTTCTTTTGCAGGATTACAGCACCATATCTGGCGGTCCTCCCAGGACTTTTCCGGCGGCAGAGCGGTAATCGGTCTGGATTGAAGAAGAAAGATTTTCTCTTCACGTATCGCCCATTCTATGTCCTGTGGACTACCGAATTCGGTCTCGACTTTTCGTGCAAATTTAGCCAGCCGCTTTACTTGTTTCTTATCCAGACAGCATACAGATGACCTTTCCTTTGGGATGGATTGCTCTTTAACTGTCCCGTGCCTGTCGAGTACGCGCTCAATTTTTTTCTCTGATATTGTGCGGGAAAGAACTTTGAGCCTCTTTTTATTGACCACGAATCTGTCAGGCGTTACTTTGCCTGAAACCAGAGCTTCTCCCAGGCCGAAGCAGGCCTCGATTACCATGCTGCTTCGGCTGCCTGTAATCGGATCGACAGTGAATATAACGCCGGAGGTGTCTGCGGCGATGAGCGACTGAACAATTACAGCCATGCCGATACTCAGGTGGTCAAAGCCATTTCTTTCTCGATACTCGTAAGCGCGCAGCGTCCAAAGCGAGGCCCAGCATTTTTTGACGGCTTCGATGCAATCTTCAAGATTGGATATGCCTAAGTAGCTGTCATACTGACCGGCGAAGGAATAGCCCGGCAAATCTTCGGCAGTGCCGGATGAGCGGACCGCGAGATAGTCTGCCCCGAGCTTGCGATAATGCTCTTCTATTTCATGCCGAATTGTCTCAGCCAGAGGGGCTTCAACGATAGCATGTCGGAGAGTGGAAAGGACTTCTTCCTTTGCCTGGGGGCCGGTTTTTGTGAGTTCATCCACGCCGGCTTTTAGGCATGTGAGCAGCTTGTTTTGCTCCAGATGCTCCCGGAATGCTGTCGCGGTAATGCAGAAGCCGGGAGGGACGGCAAGACCGATTCGGCCCAGGTGGATAAGGCTCAAGGCTTTTGGCCCAACCACCTTTTCATCAACGAGCTGGGCGGTATTCAGTGG
>JBARRE010000057.1:0-2503 GCA_049644065.1 Sedimentisphaerales bacterium
GGATCGCGCTCGAAGCGATCCCCGGACCCGTCGCCGACGCCGCTTTACGCGATGCGCTGGGCAAGCTGCAGGGCCGGTTGCTTGTTGGGGTGATCAATTCGATTGGCGTACGTCGTGATGTCCACGCCGTCGATACCCTCGTGCAGAAACTCGACGATGCCAACGCCGGCGTCGCATCGGCCGCCGCCGTGGCGTTGGGACACATCGGTGGCGAGCAGGCAGCAAAGGCGCTGACGCAATCCCTGGCCAATGCGCCGGCCGGCGTTCGTTCGGCGGTGGCCGAAGGTTGCATTCTATGTGCGGAGTGGTTCCTGGCACGCGACAGGACTGCCGAAGCCGTCAAGCTGTACGACACGGTCCGCGAAGCGGACGTACCGGACCAGAGACATCTCGAAGCAATCCGCGGCGCTATTCTAGCCCGCCAGTCCGCCGGTGTTCCCCTGTTGATCGAGCAGTTGCGCTCGGAAGACAAGGAGAAACTCGGCATCGGATTGCGCACAGCCCGCGAGCTTCCCGGCCGCGACGTGACTGAGGCATTGGCAGTCGAACTGGCCCGATTAAGTCCGGACCGGCGCCCCTTGCTGCTGTTGGCCCTGGCCGACCGTAATGACTCTGCTGTATTACCGACCGTTCACAAAGCGGCTCAGAGCGGCCCGAAGGACCTGCGCATCACGGCCATCAACATCCTGATCCGCCTGGGCGATGTCTCGTGCGTGCCGATTTTGCTGGAGGCCGCTACCGAGGACGATGCCAAGCTGGAACAAGCAGCCACCGAAACGCTGGTCAGACTGCCTGGCAAAGACGTGGATGCCGACCTGCTCGCCCGCCTGCCGCAAGCGCAAGGCAAGCTGCAGCAGGTCCTCATCGAGCTGGCCGGCCAGAGGCAAATCAGCGAGGCCCTTCCTGCGGTCGTGTCGAGCCTTCACGATACTGATACAGAGATTCGCGACGTGGCCGTACAGACAATCGGCATCATCGGCCAAGACCAGCAGACGGCCGATCTCGTCAAGCTGCTTCTAGAGACTAACAGTTCCGGGGAACGGGCGGGCATCAGAAAGGCCCTGCTGGCGATCAGTGGCCGTTGCGGCGTGAGGTGCATCCCGCACCTGCGACCCCTGACGCAGAGCCGCGACAGCGAGCTCCACATGATCGGGCTGCGCGCATTGGCCATCATCGGCGGGCCCGATGCGCTGGCGGCTGTAAAATCCGCCATTAAGAGTGCTGAGCCTCCCACCCAGGATGAGGCCGTGCGCATCTTATCGACTTGGCCGAACAACTGGCCTGAGGACGGCGAGGCAGGGCAAGCCCTACTGATGTTAGCTACTTCGGCTGAGAAGATGTCCCATCAGGTGCTGGGTCTGCGTGGTTACCTCCAGTACATACGCGGCAATAAGAAGCTCAGCAACGAACAAAAGGTGGCCAAGGTCAAGGACGTGCGGTCCCACATCGAGCGGCCCGAAGAGCAGCGGCAGGCTATCTCTGTTTTGGGGGAAGCGCCGAGCTATAGTGCCCTGGAGTTGTTGACGACGCTCGCTGAGGACCCGGCGGTTGCCGAGGAAGCCTATTCGGCCATGGTCCGAATTGCCGGCCAGGATATCCGCGGGATTTCCAGGGATCAGCGCCGGGGAGTGCTGAAAACGGTGGCTGAGAAATCAAGGAACGATGGCACCAGGCAGAGAGCCCGAAAGGCTCTCAGTGGAGTTCGGTAAGCAGGCGTACCGAGGAATGCCTTATGCAACACGACAGCGGCATGTCCGACTACCCGCTCCTCGCCTCATGTCGCTGTCAGGCAGTGAGCAGAATGATGAAAACGGACGTAGTGTGCGCGGTGCTGATGGAGGTGACAAAGTGTCGTGATGCCCGAGAGACTGTACTACCTGTTTATCTGCTATGCGAATATCCGTAGATGTGCGCCAGCGCAGCAATCACGCCATTCATATACGCGAAATATAGCTCCGTTTTTGTCCGTCGGCGCCTACAACTCGAATACAACCTAACAACCCGTTATCTCCAAATTTTGTGAAATTGCCATTCCATAAGTCGCATGCTATCAGTGCCTTACAGAAATCACAAAAATTATGAACGGTTTCAATGGCCGGTGCCCGGATAGAGCTTGCATGCTTTAAATCCCAAGGATAGCATAAGTAACTGATTTGGCAAGTGTTTAGATGCTGTCGTTCGAGTCCTGTATGAATAAATGCATCCTACGCGCCGTTTTTCCCCTTGAATCGTTATTCCCCCTGGTGATATAATCACCCCTGGAATTGGAAATTGTATTTCCTATCATTCATTCACGAAGCCGTGGATATTTAACGCTTCACATGGGGGCCTTGCCCGTGTGTACTTACCGATCAGAGTGGATGCAAGAGGAGCAAGAAATGCAAAACTTTGGCAAACCCTGGTTTTGGTTGCCTTGCATGGTGGCCATTTCAGCCATTTCAATCCAGGCAGTCTATGCCCAGCCACCCTCGCCGGCGCGCAGTGCCCCCTCGAAGGTTGGGCA
>JBARRE010000058.1:0-3563 GCA_049644065.1 Sedimentisphaerales bacterium
TCGGCTTTCTCTGTCATTATTCGGGATGCTTCGGACACAAGAGTTCTCATTTCCCCTATGTTTTGCTGAGAGTTGACATTTTGAACAATTGAGTAAATAATTGCCACCACAGCCAGAACAATTGAAACGATGGCACTGGCGAAGCTTATATAACTCACTATTTCATTACCTTTGCCGCCCAACCAAAAAGTGATAATGGCTATTAGAGCCAACACTGCAAAAGCTATTACACAATATAAATCCTTTTTCGCCGTATTCATAATATCTTCCTCTACATAACTGTTCATCTCACTATTCTAACTGTTGTCAGAATCTGGTTTTTGGGACTTGTCTCCTTCGACTTTAGGTTTCTGCGAAGTTCCGATGTCGCCTTTGGCTGCAGCAAGCTGGATTAGCTTCATCCTATACTCTTCTGTATTTCTCTGGTTAGTCTCCTCCTGACGTTCTCGTTCTAACCGTTGGCGTAATATCTCAGACAAAAGTTTGGCCTTCGGTTTCCTCTGCTCCATTTCAATAGCGGACAATTTGTTCATTATAAGGTCTATTTTCTCACCCAGTTCCGCATCTTCAGGCTTGAACGTGCCTGTTTGGGCCACACCGAAGTATTTCCATAAGGCATTGCGGTCTTGGCTTTTCGTGTAGGCATCTGTAACATGTTTAGCCAATTCCTGTATTTGTTTCTCTATAGACCATAATTCAATAGAACTGTCGTATGTGTGGAAATTTAGAATACTTGTATCGAAAGGAATGGGTGTGGTCTTCTCATCAACAACCAGGGCGACAGGCTTGTCTAATGCTGTTCTTATCCCGAATTCGAAGAAAACATTTGGGTTGAAAATCGACATATCACAGAGCACCAGTTCGCACGATGACAACTGTTTAATAATCTCAGCGTGAATCACGTCCGAACCAGTTGACTTCGGTGGGATAGCTTCGAAACCCGCAATCTCCAACGCCGGAATAAACAGGTGCCCTAATACGTGTTGAAAGTGGTCAGTATCACCTTTGTACCTCTCGACAAGACCAATCGGAGTCGTTATGGGCATTATGATAAAACATTTTTTCTTAGGTTCTAACTTCGCCATCTGTTATCTCTCCTTTCACTCCATACTGTTGGCTCATTCCCACGTGCTCTACCATTATAACAACTGCCCGTCTCACCTACAATCACAAATTCCACTTCTAAGCCGCAACCACCACCCCACTCATACTTCGCTACGTCCCCGGATATATCACCCTCGTCTCCGCTCTTGTATTTCTTTTCCAATTAGTCGTTAGTCGTCTGATACGGGAACACTATCTAAAATGTGTTCAACTAACGTCAGGACAGGTGTAATTGCATCGGCATAGGCCACATCCTCAACAAGAATATATCCGTCGCCTGTCTCCTGGACCCAGCTCCGTCGTGATATGATAACTCGCAGTGCGGCATGATTATTGCAGCTGTCAATCTTGCCCCAAGCATGAGCTATGGCGTTCCTGATTTTGAAGATATCATCAATTAACTGGAGGTCGTTTTCAATAAAAGTGAAGTCGATTGTAAGTTGACTCTCCAATACCTGTAAATACTTTCTTACTGTGCTCATGCGACTGCGACTTAGTTCATGTACATGAACTTTGAAGTCTGGTATGATATCGGTTCCAAATCGAAGTAAAACATCTTCAATAAGTGTGCATGCACCAAGAAGCATACAATTTCGGAATGTTGGAAGTATGTGATAGTCATATTCAAAAAAAGCTTTATTTAATTCAGGACTATTAGGCTGTATTTTCCCGTTATTGACGCTATCTGTGAGCCCTTGTTTTTCAGCTTCAATTGTGCTTTCAAAAGTGGCATTGCAGTAGTTAAGTGATTTAAGCCGCTTACGAAAATACCAGATGAATTTTTTTCTTTGCGATGAGTTCATTTTCGTGAACAAATGACTAACATAATATTATGTGATTTTCCGAGTCTATTTGGCTTTTCCAGGTCAAAACATCCCATTTTGTCTATTATCGGTTGTCTATCCCGTCCCGATAACCCAAAAATAGGGAATAGGGCGATAACGAAAACAAAGGATAAACCGGGTCCCGTCCCGTAACTTTACACCAGTCATAATTTGGTATGGCTCCGGTTGAGATCGTCGATTTGGCCCTTAATCAAGCCCTTTGGTCTTGAGTCCGTCGCTTGTTCCTGGCAATGAAGCTGGCTAATTTCGGATCAACAATAAAACGCAGCGTTTGCCGTCTTTGGCAGATACGCCCGCACGTAATCTACTATTACCTACGATGAATGGAAGTTTAGACGCGAGTGTCCGGACTTTTACGGGATTTCTAATAAGGCAGGCAGGCTTCTTTTGGTTCGAGGTTGCATTCGAGCCATTGAGATAACATGATAGCTTGATCGTCGAAGTCAACCTTGCAGTCGCCGTTTACGTCACCTGCTGGTTTTGATGTGCATCGTGCAACTTCGGGGCCGTCGAGGACGATTGCGAATATCTGCAAGTTTCCTTCACGGTTGTCCTCCCAGACGACCGTATTGCCGCTGTTGCCGGGGTATGCACCACGCGGCAGAAAGTCGCCCTGTATGTTGAAATCTTTCGTATATAACGATATCTACGCTGCCGTTCGTCGTAGTCATCTGACTACGCACCTGATACCGCTGCCGGGTATGCTACACGCGGCATAAAATCGCCCTGTATATTGAATTCACTTGGAGATAACGATATGTACGCTGCCGTTCGTCGTAGTCATCTGACTACGCGCCTGATACTGTTGCCGGGGTATGCTACACGCGGCATAAAGTCGCCCTGTATGTTGAAATCACTCGGAGATAACGATATGTACGATACCGTTCGTCGTAGTCATCTGACTACGCGTCTGATACCGTTGCCGGGGTATGCTACACACGGCAGGAGGACAGCTCAATCCTCAGGAGATCAGATAAACTCCGTGCATTCTCCGGGCAAGCCTCGTATTCTTCTCTGTTCGATAGACTGTTTGCAACTCTTGTGTTGTGTGACGATCTTTGAGATTCATAGTAGCCTCTATGCTTATAGATACTTTCAATTGACTACTATGAACTATACCGGTACTTATACGCTTAGCGCATTAAATAATCGTAATTCGTATGATTATTGGATATAGATGGGTTGTTGTTTTTGCAATCGGGCCGGGACTATTGCAGGGTCTCTAATATGGTTGGCAGGCTTCTTTTGGTTCGAGATTGCATTCGAGCCATTGGGATGCCATGAGGGTGTAGTCGAGAAAGTCTACTTTGCAGTCGCCGTTTACGTCGCCGGTTAGTTTGGAGGTGCATCGCGCTACTTCGGGGCCGTCGAGGACGATTGCGAATATCTGTAAGTTTCCATCCCGGCTGTCCTCCCAGATGACAGTGTTGCCGCTGATGGCCGGGTTAGTCTGGTCGTGCGGCTCGTTGGTGATTTGAAATTCACGCCGGGTGGTTAGATTGTAGCCGTATATGTCCCAGTCGCCGTTTCTGTTGTCCTGCCAGACGATGATGTTGCGGTCGATATCGGGATTCGTCTGCTCCGCTTCGTTTGCTGTGATGGCGAACTCAGTAC
>JBARRE010000059.1:0-8596 GCA_049644065.1 Sedimentisphaerales bacterium
CCATAGCGCGCGCACGCGCGTGCGCGCGAGGCTTGCAAGCGGATGAGTTCCTACCCTTTGGCGTACACGATATCACACTCTCAATTGTCTTAAGGACTGGCTTGGAAAACAGCACTTATGGCTACTCTGGCGTTTTATCTTTAAGAATAAGCCCTATGATTAACGGCCGTAGGATACTATCAGAGCGTGGAGGACTTGGTTGAGGGCCTTATCTCGATGAAGATGAAGCATAGTACCAAGAGAACACTAAAAGCCTTCCTACAGGAGCATACAGATGAAAGAAATCAGCGCCGATGGTATCAAAGGTCAGATCTGTGTGTTTGTGTGCTGGAGGGGCCTTAGCGGACAATCTGACACACAGAATCGAACGTCAGAAGAAGGTCAAACTGCCAAAATGTCCACAGTTATTTTAGGATTTTGTTGGGTGTTAGGAGGCTACAAAAAGTCACATTGGACTAAGCGGCTTCGCCGCATAACAACAATTCGTTACGCCTCCTGATCCTCCTCCACATATTTCCATACATTTCCTATCCTCCATACAGCCCGGCCACAGTGGCCGGGGTTTTTTTAACTCTATGTATGGAGGCTCAATTATGGTTACAAGAGATAGTAAGCAATTGGCGCGTGAAAGCAAGGAGACTTTTCAAATCGCAAAACCAGAGGCGAAGCATAAGGTTTCGCCATTGCGCAAGCGCATGATCAGCGACATGGAGCTTGCCGGTTTCACCGGCGGTACGCAACAAACCTATATCGGCGCGGTCGTGAAGTTGCAGTATCACTACAATATTCGTCCTGACAGGCTCTCGGAGAAGCAGGTTCAGCAGTACATTCTCTGGCTGCGTGATGAAAAGGACGTGGCTAAAGGCACCTTCCAGACGAGCTGGTACGGGCTCAAGTTCTTCTACTACCGTACCCTCGGTGTCGACTGGTCGCTCTTCACGCGTAAAAAAGTCCGCCAACCCCGCCGCAAACGACTGCCGGTGGCCATTGCCTGGAATGACGGGCACAGGCTGATTGCAGCCCTCCGGAAGCCCGGCTACCGGCTTTGCTGTTCCTTCATGCTTGCTTTGGGTTTGCGTATCGGCGATGTCCTTGCTCTGACCGTGCAATCCATTAATTCGACACAGATGATCGTACGCGTTATTGGCAAGGGAAACAAGGAACGGATTCTGCCGCTGCCGCAGACATTGCTTGTGGCCTTGCGCACCTTCTGGACAACCCACCGTCATCCGCGTTTGCTCTTCCCAAACCGCAATGGCACATCGCCGCTCTGCGAGAAGTCGTTACGCCGCGCCTTCAATAAGACCCGCGATTCGCTCGGCATCAACAAGAACATTACGCCTCATTCGCTGCGTCACGGGTTTGCTACGCATTTGCTGGAAAACGGCGTCGACATCCGTGTCGTACAAATGCTGCTCGGCCACGCCAGCATCGGCTCGACTCAGATCTACACTCACTTGACTAAGCCCATGTGTGACGATCTGCGCAACCGGCTTAACGACATGTTCTCCGGCATGTTCACGGAAGGGGGCGGCCATGAATAAGCCACAACTCGAACTGGCCGATGTCGTACGCCGCTTCGCCGGTCCCTATAAGCAACAGTTTGGCCATCTCATGCTCCCGTCGCACCACCGGGCGCTGCAGGATATTGCCGGGTGCATGACGGAGGCCATGGGCGGTGGGCGCTACCACTGTCATGACTGTAGTGAAACCTTCTGGAGCTACCACGGCTGCCGCAATCGGTCGTGCCCTAAATGCCACGGTCGACAGATTGCGGATTGGTTGAAGAGCCGATCCGCCGAGATCCTGCCCTGCAGGTATTTCCACCTGGTCGCTACTGTCCCCAGCGAGTTGCGCAGACTGTTTCTGCGGCATCAGAAGACGCTCTATGGTCTGCTGATGAAGACTGCTGCTGATGCAGTACGTGATCTTGCCGCCGAGAAGCGCTACGTCGGCGCCGAGGTGGGCATCCTGGCGGTCTTGCACACATGGACAGGCCGACTGCATCATCATCCGCATGTGCATATGTTGGTTACCGGCGGCGGCGTGACCGATGACGGGACCGCCTGGCACGATGCTCCGAACGAATTTCTCGTACCGGTAAAAAGACTCTCGCCCATGATTGCCGGACGGTTCGCTGAGGCGCTGCAGAAGGGGCATCCCGACCTCTTCAAGCAGATCCCGGCTAAAGTCTGGAATCGAGAGTGGTGCTCGTACTGCAAACCTTACGGAACAGGTAAGGACGCTGTCCTGCAATACCTCGCCCGTTACGTTTTTCGGATCGCTATCACCAATCACCGGCTGATTTCCATGGACGAAAGCCACGTTACGCTACGGTACAAGGACCATGACACGGGCCAGTGGCAGACCGAACGGGTAGAGGGTGTTCAGTTCCTCCGCCGCTTCCTTTTTCATGTACTGCCGAAAGGCTTCCACAAGGTGCGCTATTACGGTCTCTGGCATCCCTGCAAAAAAGATCGGCAAGCCCAGGCCCGCCTGCTGCTTAAACTCACTACTGCTCCTGTCGAAGGCAACGATGCGCCCCTCGTGGGTGATCTTGCCGACGAGGCGCTCGGGCAAAGCAGCCTGGAATCCCACGATCACAGGGTGAAATGTCCGAAGTGCGGCGGCACGAACGTCCTTCTATTCGAGAAGATCCGCCGCGGAAAGGCTGACATGGTTACATGGCCAACGGGCGGGCAGTGAGGATTCGCATCTCCGCTCGCCCTTTAATCCATCAGAGACGTAAGACGGCGTGATTGATATCGGCTACCCGCGCTGTCAAACCATCGCGTTTTCGGCAATCGCCGTAAGCCCACGGTGACGGTATGCCCTTTTGGGCTGCAATCTCAGCTTCATAACACTTTCACGCCCCCAAAACCGATCTGATCAACCCCGAAAGCCCCTCCGAAGCTCTTGCAAGATGACTTCAGCTTGCCTGGCGCTCAGTCCAATATGGTTTCACCCATCGGCTTCGCGACGGGAAAAACCATATCTATTTTCGAAAAAAAGAGAACCTGACAAAACCTAACATTTAGCGGGATTTTTTCGAAAAGGATGAAAAGTGTGGAAATCGTCGTTTTTGGGCTCAAGATAAGTTTTTATACGCTTTTACGCGCGCGTACGCGCGCGAGGCTTGCAAGCAGGTGATTTCCCTACTCAAAAAAAAGTGATATCTTTCAAAAAAAGACGGTAACATTTTGGGGTTGAGAAACGCTGTATATTATGAGGGCTGGGAGTGTTTGAGTTATTAAGATGTTTTTTCGTGGAGAATTTGGTTGATTACCCTTGACCGAGGTGCTAAATTTAGACTTTTAAGAGGTTTGCATCACGAAGAGATAATTTGGGAAACGGCGTAATGGCTAAAGACAAAACCACTTCTGGGAGCGACCTTTTCATCGTGGACAACAGCGACAGGGATTGGAAGGTCTGCAATTATCTTTCCGAGTGGGCCGATATTGCCAAAAGCTTTGATATAGCCACTGGATACTTCGAAATCGGTGCCCTTCTTGCATTGGATGGTCAATGGCAGAAGCTTGAGAAACTGCGAATCCTAATGGGAGACGAGGTTTCCGGGCGAACCAAGAAAGCTCTCTTAGCTGGGATTGAAAGCGTCAAAAAAACTCTTGACCAAAGCATCGAAAGAGAGAAAGACTCTAATGAGTTTCTAAAGGGAGTTCCTGCAATAGTTGAAGCCCTGAGAAACCAGCAGATCCAATGTTGTGTTTACAATAAAGACAAATTTCATGCCAAAGCATATATTACCCACGCAAAACATGCCGTTGTCGGCCCATCAGCTTTGGTCGGATCAAGCAACCTGACTTATCCAGGTCTGACGAAAAATATCGAATTGAATGTTCAACTGAGGCGGGAAGTCGAATTGCTGCAAAAATGGTATGAGCGGCACTGGAAAGAAGCTCAGGACATAACTGAAGAGATTCTCAAAGTTATTGAGAGGCACACCAAAGATTACTCGCCGTTTGAAGTATATGCTCTAAGCCTCAAAGAGTATTTCAAAGGCCATGAGGCCACTTCAGATGAGTGGGAACAGAGCGAGTCTAAGATATATCCTGTTCTCGCCAGATATCAGAAGGACGGATATCACAGCATTCTGAAGATAGCAAACACGTGGACTGGTTCTTTTCTCTGTGATGGAGTGGGTCTTGGCAAAACATATATAGGAATGATGCTCATCGAGCGCCTGGTCAAGCATGATGGTAAACGTGTTGCCCTATTTGTTCCCAAAGCGGCACGCAAAGCTGTCTGGGAATCCAAGCTGAAGAAATACGTCCCCGAGCTGTTAGAAGGTTTCTACAGCTTCAGGATTTACAATCATACTGACCTATCACGCGAGAAGCTGAAGTTTCAGCTTGAACAAATACGCGAGCAGGCGGATGTTATTGTCATTGATGAGGCACACCACTTCAGAAACACGGGCTTAAAGGGCGAGAAAGATCCCTTGAAGAAATCCAGGTATTGGAGGATGTTTGAAATATGCACAGGCAAACAGGTATTCCTGCTTACTGCAACACCTGTTAACAATCGTCTTACAGATTTGCAGCATATGGCAGAACTCTTTTCATGCCGCAAAGACAACGGAGAACCTGATCCTACTCACTTCAAGGAAGCCCCACTGGGTATACACAGCCTGCCCGGCCATATTAGGAAAATGGAGAACGCGCTCAAGAAGCTGGTAGCTGCACAAGGTGATGATGACTTTGAGAGTACCGATCTCGCTGAAGCCCAGCAGATTTTGAACGCTGACGAACTGTTCAAGAAGGTCGTAGTCCAACGAAGCCGAAGTTACGTCAAGAAGAGTGTGGGGCAAGAGGAGGGACAGATACTTTTCCCTGATCCTACCGATCCAAAAGTAGTTGACTATTCGGTCAAACAGACTTACGGCAAGCTCCTCAGGATGGTGGAAGATGCCTTCAGCCGGGAAAAGCCGCTTTTTTCTCTCGCCATGTATTATCCGTGGGAGTACTACACCGGCGACAAAGAAAAACTGAAAGAACAAATGATGGCGATGCAAACTGGCCGGCAAAAACAAGTCGTCCGGCTTATTCGCACATCATTTCTCAAGCGATTCGAAAGTTCCGTAGAGGCTTTCACCGCCTCCTGCAAGACGCTGATGAAAAAACTTATCGCTTTTTACGGAGTCCACGCAGAAAAGGTGCGAGACAAGGATAGATTTGAGCAATGGCTTATCCGAAATAAAGATATCACAGGGCACGACCCACAACGTCAGCACGTCCTGTTCGAAGATGATCTTGAAGGCGAAATGATCGAAGAGGATATCATCGAGCCGGAGTTCTTTGAGACCGCCAGAGAAGGCAAACTCGATCCGGAAGAATTTGACATATCCGAAATACTTGCCGATACACTCAATGACCTTAATACGATAGCCGAATTTCTAAAAGAGCTTTCGCAATTCCAGCCAAAGCAGGACAAGAAGCTTCGCGCTCTCATAAAGATGCTTAATAGCGATCCCGTTCTGAGCCGGCACAAGTGCATGATCTTTACTGAGTTCAAGGACACTGCCAAATACCTATACCAACAGCTAAAAGGTGAAGGCTTTACCGATATCGAAGAAATCGACAGCGAGACCAGCGGCGATAGCAGGGAGACCCTGATAAAGAGATTTTCCCCCTATTACAACGATTCAAGCAGCCCCCAACTTGAAAGTCAAAATCTCAGTGAAATCAGGTTACTTATCTCAACCGATGTCCTTTCCGAAGGTCTCAACCTCCAGGATGCCACAAGGCTCATCAACTACGATCTTCATTGGAATCCAGTCCGGCTGATGCAGAGAATCGGCCGTATCGACAGGAGGATGGATCCGGATGTGGAGGAGGTGATAAAATCAGACCATCCTGAACAGGCCAAAATCCGTGGGACTACTCAATATTATAATTTTCTTCCCCCCGATGAGCTTAACGTGCTGCTCAGTCTTTACAGCAAGGTGACTCACAAAACACTGAGAATATCCAAGACATTCGGAATCGAAGGCGGCAAACTCTTACGCGCAGACGATGACTTCGAAATGCTCAAGAACTTCAACGCCCAATACGACGGCGAGGAAAGCCCACTGGAGAAAATGCACCTTGAGTACCAGAAGCTGCTCAGTGAGAATCCCGGACTCGAAGAGCATCTGAGCAGCCTTCCCGGCAAGGTATTCAGTGGAAAGGAGCATCCGCAGAAAGATTCGAAGGCCGTATTCTTCTGTTATGCCCTTCCAGCTCCTAAAGCCGCTATTGACGAGCAGCAAGAAGATTCTGAGCAAGCAGGCTGGACCGAAGAGGCCGGCTATACAGCCTGGTATCTGTACAACTTGCAGACCGAGTCAATTGCCACAGAACCAAGTGATATTGTCGAGATCATCCGCTCTGATCCACAAACACCGCGAATCTGCAAGATGAAAAAGGAGGCACTTTCGGATATTCGCAAAAAAATTGAGAAGCATATAAAGAATACGTATTTCAACAAGGTCCAGGCCCCCGTTGGTGTCAGGGCGAAGCTTAAAGCATGGATGGAGGTTAGCTAATGCCGACAGCGGAGCAGATTCAACACGCTATTCATCAAGTAGAAAATCAACGTACTTTTATAGACAATCTATTGCGTGACACCCTCAACTGGCCCATCGAGTTGGATTTTGATCCGGATATCGAGGACATTACTTACGAATGGACCGACGATGATCTCAACGCTGAAGGTCTGAGTCGTGATGTGCTTTCCGGCCCCGTGTTACAGATGCAGTCGTTGGAGCAGGAACGTAAGCAGCCCTGGGGCATCTTCATTCTTGAATTCGCTAATGAGACGCCCTTCGTTACTGGCCGGGGTCTCACCGGACCACTTCGGAAAGTCCTCCGTGGCCTGGTACGGAAACGCCGTGGACGGCAGGCCAATTTGAAAGCCTGGGACAGAGAACATCTCTTGTTCATCTGCACACATCAGTACCGGCACTTCCGTTTTGCCTATTTCAAAGCTCCGATGGAGAAGGGACGTGCTGAGCCGCTCGCAACATTCGGCTGGGAACCTGGAATTCCACCCCGAACAGTATGTGAATTCAATCTGAGTTGTCTGGAGTGGCCGGAAGACTCATCTGATAGAGGGCTTTGGCTTAAGCGATGGGCCACCGCTTTCGACAAAGAACCGTTGACCCGCGAGTTCTTCAAGCGATTCGACAAAGTGCTGGAATCGATAAAGGCTGATTTGGAAGAATACCACCATTTGTCCTCCGCCGAGGCTTACAGCCGTTCACAGTTACTCCTTGAACGAATGATCTTTGTTTACTTCCTGCAAAATAGAGGTTGGCTGAATCGCCAGCGTTACTACCTGATAGAAGCCTTCGAGCCTCATAGGAACAAGCCTGATCAGTTCACATTCTATGAGGAATCTCTGGAGCCGTTATTCTGGACGCTTGCATCCGCGCCGAACAGTCCCTCACGACTGAATGGTCTCCCCTTCCTCAACGGCGGTCTATTCGACGACGACGAATTTGACTTGTCACCCAAACGCAAGAAGGTCAATCCGCCCTTGCGCATTCGAAATCACACATTTCAGTTTATGTTCAACCATCTTCTCGAAGCGTTCAATTTCACGGTGTTGGAAGACACACCGCTTAACCAGGATGTGGCCGTGGACCCGGAGATGCTCGGCAAGGTGTTCGAGTCCATTGTTCTCCATGCTGAGGCCACAGCGGACTATAACGCGCCTGACAAACGCAAGGCTACCGGATCTTACTACACACCCCGCATTGTTGTACACTTCATCTGCCGAGAGGCCCTGCGTCTCTACCTGAAGGGTCACCTCCAAGAGTCTGGTTGGGACGAGAAGATCAAAGTACTCTTCGACATAGAAGCCACAGACGGCATTGACCGAGAGGAGATGGCACGGCTCAAGGACGTATTTGGTGCAAAGGATGGGCTTGTGCTGCTGAAGATGCTGCGCGGTATAAAAATGTGTGATCCGGCAGTTGGATCAGGTGCATTTCCTGTTGGCCTACTCCATGAACTTGTCAACTTACGTCGCATCGCTGAGGCCGTCGCCAATGGCTTTGTAGACCCCGGTCGTCGAGAGGGAAGCAATTGGATTCACGAGACGAAAGCCGATGTTGTTGAGAATTGCCTCTACGGCGTGGATATTCAGCAGCAGGCCATCGAAATCTGTCGCCTACGACTCTGGCTCAGCCTGATCGTGGACTACGACCTCGGACTCGATCCCTTCCAGGCCGATCCGGAGCAGTTCGCAGAGGCTATACAGAATATCTCACAATTGCCAAATCTTGAGATGAACTACCGTCGAGGGGACAGCCTGCTGGACATGATCTGCGGCGTGAGTGTACGCATCGAAACCAGCCACCGGTATCGGGATGAATATGAGCGCATCTGCAAATTGAGCCATGAATTGCACAAGGCCCGCAAAGCAGAGCGCAAACGGAGACTGCGGGTGGACATTCTCCGGCATCGCCTGGACCTGAGTGCAAGAGTACTGAATGACGAGATTAAGCAGCTTCAGGCGGAGGACTCCAATCTCGCCGCCAAGCTGTTTGGAGAAACTGAGTCGGAGTCTCGGGGTCGCCACCGAATCGCAGCAG
>JBARRE010000060.1:0-12080 GCA_049644065.1 Sedimentisphaerales bacterium
GATGAATATCGACGGCACAGGGACAAGGCAACTGACTCGCGGCCGTTACGATGATTTCGACGCCCGGTACCTGCCCAACGGTGAAATTGTATTTCTTTCGACACGGAAAGGGCAATTCGTTCAGTGCAACAAGGCAAATACTGCCGCAACACAGCGGGCGACACTTCCGGACAGCTACGTCCGCTGCGGCGGCGATAATAAACGCCCATGTGCCGTCTATACCCTGCACGTAATGGACTCTGGCGGCGGGAATCTCCGGCCGATATCGGCCTTCGAGAACTTCGAGTGGACGCCGATGGTGGCCGATGACGGGCGAATTCTCTATGCACGGTGGGACTACATCGACCGGTTCAATGGTCACTTCATGAGCCTGTGGTCGGCGAATCAGGATGGAACGAATCCTCAACTCGTCTATGGCAACTATACCACCCGACCCCAGTGCATTTTTGAGGCCCGATCAATCCCGAATTCTCAAAAACTCATGTTCACGGCTTCGTCTCACCATTCGATCACCGGCGGCTCGCTGGCATTGCTGGACCGCACATATGGAACCGAGCAGGCCGAGCCACTGACTCGCCTGACGCCTGAAGTGTGTTTTCCCGAAGCCGAGGGCTGGCCGGAGACGTACTATGCCAATCCTTATCCACTGTCGGAAGACCACTATCTCGCGGCCTGGAGCGACAGGCCGCTCCCACCCCACCAAGGCAGCGGACAGGTGACCGACGATCGCAATCCGGTCAACGCGATGGGCCTGTATCTGTGCGATGCGTTCGGCAACCTTGAGCTGATTTATCGAGACCACAAGATATCGAGTATGAATCCCATTCCCATCCATCCGCGTAAGAAGCCGTTGGCCCAGCCTTCTCAGACCGATTGGGATGGCCCCCAGAAAGGACGCTTCCTCGTTCAGGACGTTTATAAGGGACTTAAAGGAGTTGAGCGGGGTCTGGTCAAGAGCTTGAGAATTGTCGGCGTGCCCCCGAAAACACAGCCCCATATGGACTCTCCCAGTCTGGGTGTTTCAAAGGAAGATCCCGGTAAATTTGTGCTGGGAACCGTTCCTGTTGAAGAGGACGGCTCAGCCTACTTTTTCGTGCCGTCCGGCGTGTCGGTATTCTTTCAGGCCCTGGATAGCAATGGCCTGGCTCTTCAGACGATGCGAAGCCTCACCTATGTCCAGCCCGGACAGACGCTTTCGTGCATCGGATGTCACGAGTCGCGAGAGCTGGCCCCCGGAACAACAAGGCGCCCCGTCGCTTTTCGTCGCGAGGCTTCACGGCTCACGCCCGGTCCGGCCGGTTCGTGGCCCCTGCGTTTCGATACCCTGGTGCAGCCTGTATTGGATAAATCATGTGTTTCGTGCCACAGCCCCGGCAGTAATGATGAGCATGCGTCACCTTTCGACCTTACGGCGAAGAATTCCTACCAAAACCTGATTTCATTCGCTGAAAAAGATCTGGAGAAACTCGCTTTCGAACGAGATGTCTCTATAGTGGGGCAATCCCCGGCAGTTCAAAGCAAGCTGTTCGCTCTTCTGACGGAGCCGGATGGGCACCGGGGCGTCCATCTGGATAATGACAGCTTCGAGCGACTGGCCACATGGATCGATGTTTACGCCCAGAGGCTTGGATCCTTCAGCCAGGAACAGGAACAAGAACTGAGAGAGTTTCGCCGGAACATTCGTTCTCTGTTGGCAGAATAAGCATATCAGCAGCAAAAGCGGGCGATGGGGATCGAACCCACCTAGCCGGCTTGGAAGGCCGGTGCATTACCACTATGCTACGCCCGCTTGTAATTCGTCATTGATTACTTTTTATCGATTATTTACAATCCCATAGTAATCAGTCAACAAAAAATAGTCAACAGGAATTTGAAAATGAATATTAGCGAAATCGCAGCGGCAGCCAAATCGGCCTCGATCCGGCTGGCGGCGGTAGGGAGCGATGTAAAAAACAAAGCTCTTACTGAGATCGCCAAGGCCTTCCAGCCGCGCAGCGTCGAAATCATCGCCGCCAATCAGGAGGACCTGGCTGAAGCCGAAAAGAATAATCTGGCCGGCCCCTTGCTGAAACGGCTGAAATTTGACGAAGGCAAAATCGCCCAGACCATTGCCGGCATCGAGAGCCTGATCAAGCTCGACGACCCCGTAGGCATAACGCTGGCCGCAACCGAACTTGACGCCGGCCTCGAACTCTACAAGGTTAGTTGCCCCATCGGTGTAATCGGCGTGGTTTTCGAATCCCGGCCGGATGCCCTCGTGCAGATCTCAACGCTCTGCCTGAAAAGCGGCAACGCCGTCCTGCTAAAAGGCGGTAGCGAAGCCGCAAAAACGAATCGCATTCTGGCCGAAACAATCGCCCAAGCGAGCGAAAAAGCCGGCCTGCCCAAAGGCTGGATTCAGCTTTTAGAAACGCGACAGGACGTCGCCCAAATGCTGGTCCTCGATGAATCCATCGACCTGGTCATCCCACGCGGCTCGAACGAATTCGTCCGCTACATCATGGACAATACGAATATCCCTGTCCTCGGTCACGCCGACGGTATTTGCCATGTTTACGTAGACGGCGATGCCGACCTCGACATGGCCGTGAACATTACCGTCGATTCCAAGTGCCAGTATGTAGCGGTCTGCAACGCAGCCGAGACACTGCTTGTCGACAGCGCGATTGCCGAAGAATTCCTGCCCAAAGCAAAAACCGCCCTGGAGCAAAAAGGCGTCGAGCTTCGCGGCTGCGAGCAAACGGCCTCGATCATCGACGTCAAACGGGCGACCGAAGAGGATTTCTCAACCGAGTATCTCGATTACATCCTCTCGATAAAAATCGTCGACGGTCTGGACGCCGCCATCGAGCACATCAACCGCTACAGCTCGAAACACACCGACGCGATCGTCACCGCTGACAAGAGCAAAGCCGAGCGGTTCATGTCACTGGTCGATTCGGCGAATGTTTTTGTCAATTGCAGCACGCGTTTCAGCGACGGCTTCCGCTACAACCTCGGCGCCGAAGTCGGCATCAGCACCAACAAAATCCACGCCCGAGGCCCCGTCGGACTCGAAGGCCTGATTATCTACAAATGGAAAATGCTCGGCACCGGCCAAATCGTCGCCGACTACTCAGGCCCCGACGCGAAAAAATTTACACACAGAAAGATAGAGAATTAGTGGATTAGCGATTAGCAAAAATATTTAGCCCGCCGATTCACTCGGCGGGTTTAACCAATACGATATGCAACACACACCGATTCGAAAATACGAATGAACAGGCTGTTTCATCGCTGATTCCCACAATCCTGGCTCCATCAAATTTATTTAGGATTAATTCTCATCCGTAAAACAGCCAGAAGCAGGATTTTCCTCACTCAAAGCTACCAAAGCTTTTGCCGTTCCCACAAAACTGTCCCATGCTTAGTCGAAAGAGCGTAAATCCCTATATTATCTACAGTTAATCGATTCACTAATTCGCTATTCATCGCCCGCCCAAAAAAAAATCACACTTTTTTTAATTTTTTTACCTTATCATCAACATTTAGGGATTGACATACGCTCCACTATTAGAGAGAGATAGATGTGCAAACTTAGAACGAGCGGATAATTTACTTACTGAGAGACGTGAGATTTGAACACCAAGTGCGGTTTGTTTCTCATTAATGCGAGTTGATAGGATAAAATAAAGGAGACAAAAAATGGCAAAGAAAACAGGAAATGTAGAGTTGTATATGGGCCCAAAAGAGGTCGGAGGCCCGGATGATCTGTGCGATACCATAGTTGGATTCATTGATGGAGCCAAAAAAAAGCTTGATATCGCTGTCCAGGAACTCGACTGCAGACGGATTACGGATGCGATTATAAATGCAAGAAAGCGAAAGGTCAGTGTCAGATTAGTGCTTGAAGCTTCATACCTGACTCTTGATAAGGCACGCCCTGATCCTTACGTGCCGGGCGGCCAGCACGAAATCAACCGATTTCTTCACGATGCGGTTCTCAGATCTGCCATCAATGTACGTTCGGACTTCAATCCCAAGATATTCCATCAAAAATTCATCGTTCGCGACGGCAGCGCTGTGCTGACCGGATCGACCAATTTCACAGACACCGGCGTAAGCAAAAACCTGAACCATTTAGTTATCGTGCGTGATCGTAAGGTTGCCAATACGTACTCGAAGGAATTCGGTGAAATCCAGCAGGGACACTTTGGGAAACTTAATGAGGGGCATGATGAGGCCCCAAGGGATGTAGTGGTATCCAAACTGCCTATACGAATAGCTTTTTCTCCGGACCATAATCCGGAAATGGAAATTATGAAGCAGATGCTCAAGGCGAAGAACAGAGTTGATTTTGCGATATTCACATTTGCCAAGTCCTCTGGTATAGACGACACAATGATCCAGCTAAGCCAGGCCGGGCGTACAGTACGCGGCGCATTAGATGGCGGAATGGCCAATCAGAAGTGGGCTGCAACACGGCCTGTTAAAAACGCCGGCGCAACACTATATCGAGTTTCCAAAGGCGGCAAGCTGGGTAAGCTTCACCACAAATTAATGGTAATTGACGAGCAGGTTATTATTGCCGGAAGCTTTAATTACACCGGGCCTGCAAATCAACTGAATGACGAGAATATTATCATTATCGGCGACTTGGAAACTCCGGCGGGCGGATCCAAGAACGCACAAAAACAAATGGCAAAATACGCTTTGGATGAAATAAATCGTATTATCAACACTTTCGGCGTTCTGATACCTTAGCAGGCTCAGTTACAAAAACTATTTTTAAATCGTAAGAAGCCGGCATACATATCTTGTGAAATGTATATCACCGGACAAGCGAAAGATTTCGTTGCCTAAACTAACTGATGTGTCTGTCTCTTTAATTTACTCTATAGCGGTAGTAAATTTTCAACGATCGAATCCGACGCAAAAAATTTTCGTAAGAAAGTTAAAGAATTAGCAAAAAATATTTAGCCCGCCGATTCACTCGACGGGTTCAACCGACACGAGATTCAATACACATAACTCGAAAATGATGGCTTGCCAAACAATTCTGCCCATTATAAGAGAATTAATGCCATATGGAATCGATCAAGATAGTTCGAGTATTGCAAAAACTCAGGCAATGGCTTAATATGTGGCCTGATGGATTCAAACTAACAAATCGAACAGAAAGGTTAATGATGCGGCGTCATATTGAGATTAGGAAGATGGCCTCTCGCGTGCGAATCGCTGTAATCGTGGCGATAATACTCCGCATCTCCGGCTCTGCCGGGGCGAAGATCGATGCTGCTAAGTGGACGCATTTTACGATTGCCGATCCGCTGCCGGGATCGGCCTGGGGTACAGGTGGGATTCCGCTGGCCGACTTCGACCGGGACGGCGATTTGGATATCTTCGCGGGTGAGCAGGAAGACCCCGATACCTATATGGAAGCGCAGGGAAAGCTGGCCATGAAGCCGCGCGGGCTCAAGGAACGCTGTGTGATCTGGGAAAATTCCGGCTCGAAAATCCCGTCCTTCGTGCCGGTTGTAATCCACGTGGATAATCCCGGCTGGCACGACGCCGTGCTTGCGGACGTGGATGGCAACGGCGATACCGATATTGTGACCTAGGTCTGGAACAAAGACGGCACTGCGTACCACGCAGACTATTGGAGAAACGACAATGACCGGTGAGCAGCGGCCAGTTTTTGGCCGGATGGTTTACGAGCTACGATATACGAGATAAGAAAATATGCGAGACTTTAGCAAGGCAAAGCGAATAGTTATAAAGATCGGCACGAATATTCTGACGAAGAACGACAGCGTTGACGCCAGTTACGTTCGCCGGGTGGCTGGGGATGTTAATTCTCTGCTCAAGGTCGGCCGGCAGGTCGTTATTATCAGCTCCGGCGCTATCGGGATGGGGCTCGGTCAACTCGACGCCGAGAGGGCAAAGAATATAAAAATGCGGCAGGCCTGTGCGGCTATCGGCCAGCCGCTGCTGATGGCCGAGTACCGAAAATCATTTCTGCGCTACGGCGTCACCGTCGCACAGGTCCTGCTGACCGCCGAGGTGCTCGATAACAGGAAAACGTACCTGAACCTTCGCCATTCGATCGAGACGCTGCTGAAACTGGCCGTCGTGCCGATTCTCAACGAGAATGACAGCGTCAGCACGGACGAGATCGGCTCGGCTTTCGGCGATAACGACAAGCTCAGCGCGCTGGTCGCCAGCAAGATCGACGCCGACCTTTTGATTATGCTCAGTGATATCGATGCGCTTTATGATAAGAATCCGCAAAAATTCGCCGACGCCAGGCCGATCACAACTGTTTTCGAAATCACCGACGAGATTGTTCGCAATGCCGGCGGCAAAGGCAGCCGGCACAGCACGGGCGGCATGAAAACGAAAATCGAGGCGGCGAAAATCGCCTCCAACGCGGGCTGTCGAATCGTCCTGGCGAACGGCCGGTTGAAAAACGTCATCGGCCGGATCATCGCCGGCGAAGAAATCGGCACCATTTTCATGCCGAAGCGAAAGCTATCGAATCGTTCGAGATGGATTCTCAACAGCAGCCCAGTCGGTACGATATTGATCGACGAAGGCGCAATGCGAGCGGTCCGGGCGCGCAAGAGCCTGCTGCCGAGCGGCGTTGTTTCCGTCAAGGGAGCGTTCGAGCCCGGCGCCGTCGTAATGCTCAACGAGAACGCCAAGGCCGTCACCAGCATCGGCAGCGCCCAGCTAAAAACTCTGGCCGGCAAACACAGCACCGAAATTAAAAAGCTGCTCGGCCCGAAACACCGTGACGTCGTCGCCATCCCGGAAGACATAGTTATAATTGATTATTGACTAATGATTTTTGCTGCGGTGGAAATCATAGTTCTTGTCATTCTGCACAAACAGGAATTTATACGAGATGCGAAGCTGCCTTACGTTTAACATATTGAGAGGCGTCGAATGCATCATACTTGCCGCGTTCTTCGGCTTCGTGCCGGTGTTGTTTTTTCTGCTGGTAACTCTAATCGTCGCCTCAGCCCTGTTCGGGACACAAGCCCTTGGGCCCTGGGCGTTGTGGTCGTTCGTGCCGGCGGTAGTGATTAACGTTCTCCTTTTGAAAAAATGGGTCAAGGGCGCTTACCAAATGAGCGGCAAGGCCCTCGCATCTGTTTATTTGTTTTATTCGATCGTCACCCTCGGCATGTTCATGGGTATGCCGATAGGCAGCTTTACCCTGGGAATTGCTGCCGGGCTTTACACTGCAAGAAGAATGCAACTCGCACATGCCGATGAACAGACCAGCAAACAATATTTCAAAAAGACGGCCTTCTTCAGTGCGGCTGTCATGGCTCTAATGTGCTTCCTGATAACGCTGTGGGCCATTGCGGGCCAGATGATAGGCTACAGAATTGAAACGCCTTTGCTGTCATTTACCTTTACCGTACCGGTATTTGTTATGATAGTCCTGACCGGGGGAGCGACGGCGGTTCTGCTCCAGTACCTTGTGACACTTGTCGCGGCAAAACGCATGTTAAGGCTCTTATCCTTATCTCGTGGGGCGTAAAACGTATCTCGTATGCGAACGATCTTCGAGCAGGGCAATAAAAATTATAAAATTTTTGTGACCTTTTCATGGTTTTGACGCCTATAGTATAGGAAAGACAAGTATGCGTTGATCCTGCGGAATGATATGCAGGACCGAATTTACGACATAAAATGCGAACTGAAATAAGGAGAAGCACAAAATGAAATTACACAAATGCGGCGAGATTGGTTTTTTTGCGGTTCTGGTTGCCGCGTCGGTTCTGGTTGTCGGCTGTGTGGTCTGCGAGACGGACGAGCAGTACACCGGCATTGAAAACGACACACTCAAACAGGTAGAGTGCGGCCAGACCACGAGGGACTGGGTTATCGAGACGTTCGGCGAGCCGAGCGAGCAAATTCTGACGGATGATGGCGCCGAAATTCTCAAGTACAAATGCGTAAGGAAAAAGGACAACAAATTTGTCATGTTTCCGCCTCCTATCGTAATCAAGGACGAAAAGGATGTGGAACACACCGTCGCGTTTAAGGTCAGAGACGGTATCGTCCAGCGGTACTGGAAAGAGGGGTAGTGACACCTATGCCGAAGCGACGGCGCCCGCTGCACGAGGCGAATCCGCTGTTATTGCCGGGCGATGTCACGGGCACCCGGTGCATACTTCAGCACGGCTGCTCTTCGTTGGAAAAGAACACCCTATCCGGGCCGAGATGGCTTTAATCAAACCATGACTGGCACTCACGAATGAAAGCGAGCCGAACACTGTTACTTACATTGCAAATCCGGCGTTCCATTACATGTGAGCCGACACTCAAGATTTACTCGGCGACTTTATATTAATCGGTTAAGAAGGCAAAAGTCAATTAAAAATCGTTTATCGTATGGGATGTCCAGGGAACATCGTATACAGGATGGAATTTTTGGTTGACAAAGGTTTTTTGGCCGGCAATAATAAGCCCAAATAGCCGAAGTGGCGGAATTGGCAGACGCGCGGGATTCAAAATCCCGTCCTGGCAACAGGGTGAGGGTTCGAGTCCCTCCTTCGGCATTTTTTATTATTCCTACTCTTTCCTTCGGCGAGAATCAGCGGCGGATTTCTTCCAAAAAACGCCCTTCAAGAGCGGTCAATTGTACTTTGTTACATATTGCTGCAAATTCCTGACAAAAAGAGTTGTAATCTACTATAAAAAAGCCGAATTTTTTTCTTGAAATTCAGGCGGATAATCTGGTATAAATAATGGTGGTGAAACATATGTCTGTATTAACAGGCATATATGGAGTTTTGGGCGTTCAGCAGGGATAATTTCTATAGCATTGTAGCTTTCTGTAAAAGTTTAGTACTATAATACAGGGCCAAGACCACCGGAGTTGTGTGCTTCGGAGAAAATATTTACCTGATAAATCAATGCTTGATTCTCGAAGGAAAGAGGTAATTTCAAGCCATAAGGAATGTCCTGGGCAGACACAAATCATGACGTAACAAAGGTGAAAATTACGTTTGGTCTAATTCATTTTAACTTTTTTGTAAGGAGGATTATTATGTGTAGAAAATTGTTTTACCTAACTTCTTTTGTTTTGTTGCTATGCCTGGTCAGTAACGCCAGTGCCCAGAAGGGTAAGGGTAACATCCTGTATGAGTGGTGGTTCGACATCGGTGCTGGCACTGCAGTGGCAGACCTCACCAGCAATCCCGGTTATCCGAACAGCCCGGACGAAGCCGAGTGGCGGACGAGCTTCGAGGGGCCGGTAAACTGGAGGGATAATTATGGCACGCGTGCCCGAGGTTATGTGTATCCACCTGCCAGCGGCGATTACAGCTTCTGGATATCAGGTGACGATTTCTGCGAGCTGTGGATGAGCACTGATGATGATCCGGCTAACATAACTATGATTGCCGAAGTGCCGGGCTGGACCGAAGCGTTCATATGGGATACATACACGGATCAGAAGTCACAACCTATCACACTGGCGGCCGGTCAGAAGTATTACATTGAAGCGCTAATGAAGGAAGCAGGTGGCGGTGACAGTCTGACCGTTGCCTGGGGAGGTCCGGGCATTGGCACCGGCCCTATAATTATCGAGGGCAGGTATCTATCACCTGTGATCAGGCCTGTTGATATGCTGCCCCGTGATCCTGTTCCGGCCGATGGTGCCGTAATCTGGGATACATGGGTGAGCGCGGAGTGGGCGCCGGGAGTTTCTGCGGTTTCGCACGATGTCTACTTTGGTGAAAATTCTGCCGACGTAGAGGCCGGCTCAGGCGACACATTCCTTCGTAACCAATCCGAGACGAATTTTCTCGTTGGCTTTCCTGGATTTCCTTATCCTGATGGCCTTGTACCCGGCACTACCTACTATTGGCGGATTGAAGAGGTCAACGATGCGGATCCGGAAAGTCCCTGGGTAGGTCCTGTTTGGAGCTTTTCAGTTGCCCCTAAGACCGCATGGGCTCCCGATCCGGCTGACGGTGCCGAGTTTGTTGACTTGAACGTGCAGCTTAGATGGACAACAGGTTTCGGTGCAAAATTGCACTATGTAGTCTTCGGCTCTGATTTCGACGAAGTGAGCAATGCTGTCATGGGTAAACCTGCCGGTATTACGTCTTACAATCCCGGCCCACTTGAATTGGCTAAGACTTACTACTGGCGAGTTGACGAGTTCGAGGGCCCTCTTACGCATAAAGGCGAGGTCTGGAGCTTTACTACCGAAGGCGCCGTTAGCGGTCCGAATCCGGCTAATCGTGCCGTGGACATAAAACCGTCGGTGATTCTTCGCTGGGATGCGGGAGCCATCGCCGCTTCGCACGAGGTGTACTTCGGCGCAGATGCAGATGCCGTCAAGAATGCCACGACTGCCTCGCCTGAATACAAGGGACCAAAGGCCCTCGGTGAGGAGAGCTACGATCCCGGCAAGCTTATATTAAATACAATGTACTATTGGCGGATCGATGAGGTCAACGGCGTCAATCCCGATAGTCCATGGGAAGGCACCGTCTGGAGATTTACTACCGGTGATTTCTTTTCCATAGACGATTTCGAGGACTACGATGCCGGCGATAACCAGATTTGGTTCTCATGGCACGATGGGCTTGGCGCCGGCGCGCCGGGTACTCCCGGTTACATTCCTGGTAACGGCACCGGCGCTGCTGTCGGCGATGAAACCACTGCCTCTTATACTGAAGAGACTATCGTCCAGGGCGGCAGCCAGTCAATGCCGCTTTTCTATGACAACAACAAGCAGGGCTTTTCGAAGTACTCAGAGACGGAACTGACGCTGACTGCCCAGCGTGACTGGACCGAGGAAGGCGTTGCGAATCTGTCACTGTGGTTCAGAGGCAACCCGGCGTCTGTCGGCAGCTTCATAGAAGCACCGGTTGGCACCTATACGATGACCGCCTCCGGCGCAGATATCTGGGCGGTTAACGGCGTGGAAGCCGATGAGTTCCACTTTGCATATAAGACGCTGACCGGCACCGGCTCGATGGTCGCAAAGGTCGAGAGCGTCGGGAACACGGACGCCTGGGCCAAGGCTGGCGTAATGATCCGCGAAACACTCACTCCTGATTCGGCACATGCTATGATGGTTGTGACGCCTGGTTCGGGTGCTTCCTTCCAGCGACGTCCCGGCACCGGCCAGACCAGCCTGAACACAGACTCAGCCGGAATTGTTGCACCATACTGGGTGAAGATCAACCGTGATATGTCCGGTAACTTTACGGGATCTATTTCAGCTAACGGTTCGACTTGGACGACGGTGGGTACATGGGAGAACATCCCGATGAGCACGAATGTCTATATAGGTTTGGCGGTGACTGCTCATAATGTAGGAGCCACATGCGAGGCCGTATTCTCCAACGTCTCGACTACTGGCTCGGTCGGTCCGCAGTGGGCGAACCAGGACATCGGTATAGCAAGCAACGATGCAGAGCCGCTCTATGTGGCGGTCTCCAACAGTGCCGGGACACCTGTGGTTGTAGTCCACGATGATCCGGCCGCGGCAACGATCGACACCTGGACCGAGTGGATTATTCCACTCCAGGCTTTAGCCGATCAGGGCATAGTCCTGACCAACGTCGACAGGATTGCGGTTGGCCTGGGAACTCAAGGCAACATGACAGTACCCGGCGGTTCGGGTAAGATGCTCTTTGACAATTTCCGGCTTTACCTTCCGAGAGAAGTTGCTGAATAGTTAAGCCGATATTAGCGGAAATAGTAGCAGGTTTTGATTCTTTCGGGGCCTATACCAGTCAATCAGGTATAGGCCCCGGCTATTTTAAACCAACGCAATTAAGGGATTTTGCTTGACGAAAAGACCGCTAATGTGATATAAATATAATAATCATCTTTCGACGTTCAGTATAATAACAGGCGTAATTTCTGGTGTTTATTTTAGGTTTTCACAGTAGTTAACCGCCCATATTGGCATTTTAAGGCAGGAGGTAACAAAAATGACACGCTTAACCATCATTTGCATCAGTTTTATTCTCGTTAGTTTGATGTTTGCAGGACAAAGCTATGCCAAAGTCGATCCAGATACCGTTCTTGGGGTATGGCTCCTTGACGAGGGAAGAGGT
>JBARRE010000061.1:0-2041 GCA_049644065.1 Sedimentisphaerales bacterium
AAAATCAGCCTTGCTTTTGGGTATCCGATTCCTTACGGGCAGCTCGCCACGGTCGATTCCGTGCTGTTCCACAAAGAGACATATGCAAGCAGCGCCGGCATAAAAGAAACGCCGGTGTCAAAATCAAGCTGGCTTTCATAGAAAATCGCGAATGCACCATCGTCCCTGACATCATTAGAATGCCAACTCAGGGAATGCCCGTTAGGATCATATAAAAATGTTGCCGTTGGTGTGGCGACGTATATGTCCCTGTGTGTGCCTGTGAATGGTACCTTTCCTGCAGCCCATAAGATGTTACTTATCTGCTGGGCACTGGCAGTGCCACTTAGCGAATGCTCTGAATACCTGCTATTGAGGCACACTTCCACGGAGTTTTCCGTAACTATCGGTGACGGTAGCTGACCGGCGTTGATGTTCTGGGCCTGACAGAGCATTGGGCACAAAAATAATGCCAAAATTGTCGACATCGTTCTTTTCATCTGATCAACCTTCCAAAGCTTGTTCCTGCTGATATTATAATACAAAATCTGCTCGGTCTATTACAAGGAAAAACCGGTAAATAAGTATGAAATGTCCGGATTAGACGCCTGGTGGGTTTGCAATAAAAAAGTCGAAGGCGAAAGAGAGCTTGTTCTTTACCTTCGGCTTTAGATTCTTCGTATATCTGCTATTGTCGCTTTGGCTACTCGTCGGCCAAGTAGGGGTAGCGGAAGTCTCTGGGCGGCAGGAAGGTTTCCTTGATGGCGCGGGGAGAGACCCATCGCTCCAGGTTGAGCCAACTGCCGGCCTTGTCGTTTGTGCCGGATGCGCGTGTACCGCCAAACGGCTGCTGGGCCACGACGGCGCCCGTGGGCTTGTCGTTTATGTAGAAATTGCCCGCGGCATGACGCAGCGTGTTCATCGCCTTTACAACGGCTCCGCGGTCGAGTGCGAATATCGCGCCGGTCAAAGCGTACGGCGACGTCTGGTCGCAGAGGTCCAGCGACTGCTCATATTCGCCCTCCGGATACACATAAATCGTCAGGACCGGCCCGAAGATCTCTTCGACCATAAGTTTGGACTTCGGCTCACTGCTGACAACGACAGTCGGCTCGATAAAGTATCCGACCGAGTCATCGCATCCGCCGCCGGCGATAATATCCATATCAGGCGAATTCTTGGCATATTCAATATATTCTCTGATAGTATCGAAGGAGTTTTTATCGATAACCGCTCCCATATAATTCTTAAAGTCGCAGATATCGCCCATCTTAATCTCGCCGATTGTGCTTAAAAGCAGGTCTTTGACCTCGGGCCATTTCGAATCAGGGATATACGCCCGCGAAGCGGCCGAGCACTTCTGTCCCTGATATTCGAATGCGCCGCGAACCAAAGCGGTCACGAGGGCTTCTGTGTCGGCGCTGACGTGCGCGAAGATAAAGTCCTTTCCGCCGGTCTCACCGACGATTCGAGGATACGAGACATATTTGCGAATGTCTTTACCGACGGCCAACCAGATTGTCGAAAACACATAAGTGCTTCCTGTAAAGTGGATGCCGCCGAGTCTGACATCGTCCAGTGCCGGTGGGGCGACTACCTTGCCCGGACCCGGCACCATGTTGATTACGCCGGGCGGCATGCCGGCTTCTTCCAGGATTTTCAAAATAAAGTATGCCGGAAGCACTGCAGCCGATGCCGGCTTCCAAACCACGGTGTTGCCCATCAATGCCGGAGCGGTCGGAAGATTACCCGCGATAGAAGCAAAGTTGAACGGCGTTATCGCCAAAACATAGCCATCCAGAGGTCGATGCTCCATATAGTTCAATATGCCGGGCGAGGACATTGGCTGGTCACCGTATACCTCCTCCATAAAGTGCGGATTGAACCGCCAGAAATCTATCAGCTCGCACGCGGCGTCGATTTCCGCCTGGTGCGGCGTCTTGCTCGTATTGAGCATGGTCGCGGCATTGAGCGTCTGGCGATATTTGCCGGCCAAAAGCTCCGCCGCCTTGAGCAGCACTACAGCTCTGGATTCCCAGGGCATCTGGCCCCACTGTTTCTT
>JBARRE010000062.1:0-2169 GCA_049644065.1 Sedimentisphaerales bacterium
AAGCAGCTCTTCGGCAAAGACAGGGAGGGTGCCCGCAAACAGGGAGGCGATTTCATGCGGGGCAAAGGGACGCACGATCCCAGTTCAAATCCTAACTCTTACCCAATGACCGATGAGACTCGTTACCCAAGTGCCGTTCGCATATGCGTTGCCGGAGAGGCCATAGGGACGTTCGATCTTCAAGATGATCCGGCCGACCACCGCGGAATCCTTTCCTGGTACAGCCAGAAACGCGACCGAAAACTGCGTGAAGCCGGCTCATACGGCTACCTGGTCAACACACATATTCCAAAATCGGTTTTACAGGAAGCGGCCGCTCAAAAAGAAATAGTATTGAGACTTCAAGTCGACGAAGCGCTGCCGGGAGGGCTGGCGATTTACGGCGAGCGATTCGGCCGATACCCTCTCGATCCGACACTCGTTTTTATATTAAAGAATTGAAAGGCAGCCTGGTAACCGCTGGTCGGGCTTACCCTTCGACTGCGCTCAGGGTGAAGATGTTGGGGTTCTTCATGCCGAGCGGAGACGAGGCGTTCTCGCCTTGAAGTTCGACCGGATATTCAATAGAGCTGCCGGAATTGTACTGGAAGGTCTTTTCAGAGCGCACAACATGTGCACCGCATTGGGCGGAGGAACCTCACCCACCCTTCTTACAGCCGGCCATCGTAGTAGCCAGGAAAATCCCTAACAAAACTAATATTACCCAGTTTTTCATGCTCTGTGTCCTTCCGTTTTTAACTCTAATTTTCTCGGAGCACTACTATAGTATATTTTCCTGGAGCGGTTGTAAAGTTTAATAAGAACTTCCACAAGATATAATGTTCTATCGGGCGATTTCCTTTCGCAGCCACTCGATGCTTTGCTCGACCTTGCCGGGAGCCGCCTCACATTCTATGGAGAGAACGCCATCGAAGTCGATCTCCTTCAACAGCTCGATGCACCCTGCTATATTTTCGGCGTTGACCCCCTCACCTATAGCCACCACGGACGAGGCGATACCCGTCTGTCCACCAAGCACAACCTTGGCAAGCTCCTCGCTGACGTCCTTGATATGGCAATGTGAAACCTTGTCACGGAACCGCCGGAGGAACTTCACCGGGTCCTGCCCGGCAATAAAAGTGTTGCCGGTGTCGAAGTTCATCCTCAAATAGGGCGAGTCGAAGAAACTCAGGATTTGTTCCATAGTATCAGGATCGGTCGTGTAAGGGCCATGCGGCTCTACATTTATTATTATGTCATATCTTTGTGCCCAGTCCAGCACAACGCGATAGTACTGTTTCATAAGCACCATGACTTCCTGGTCGGTGTACCCCTCCGGCTTGCGGCCGCCGTCGGTAGTGTCAACGCACGGACAGCCGATAGCCTTAGCGAACTGGATGGTCCGAATCGTATAACCGATACCTCGATACTGTCCCTCCGGGCTTGACATGGGATAAGCCGCGTCGAGCTCCGAAACTTTCAATCCGAGCGAGTCAAGGTAGCCTTTGAGCTTGAGCGGATCAGAGTGAAGCGGAATATGCGGATTATACCCTAACGCCTGAATAAAGTAGTCCCCATCGATTGTCCCGAACTCTACATACTCAATATCATTGTCTTTGGCGAACTGACAGGGCAGCTCATACGAAACATCGAAGTGCCGCCAATTATCTACGTGCATACCTAATTTTAACATGGTCTTACTCCCTTCAGCATTTATTCGATCATATTACACGAGCTATTAAATTATAGTAATCCAATGAGGCAGGCAATTGCAATCCATTTTCAGACCGACATCTCATCCAAATTGAGGAGCAGCCATATCCTGAAAGTGGCTGCGAGTAGTCAGGATCCGCTATTGACAACCTCAATCAAGCAGGTATCATAATCTGTAATTGAATTCATCGATACAGAAAAGCTTAATCGTTTCGCGCCGGATTAACCATCCGGGCAGAAGGGATATTTACCATGGAAAAGATGAATAGGCGGAAATTTATTGAGACAACAGTGGCTGGTACTGTGGCCATGTCGACAATGCTTCGCGGAGCTTCCAATAATGCGGGAAAAACCAAACTGAAAACCGGTCTAATCGGCTGCGGCTGGTATGGCATGGTGGATGTAAAAGCGGCTTTTAAGGTTGGCGGCGTGGAAATCATCGCCCTGTGCGATATAGACAGCGAGCACCTCAAGAAC
>JBARRE010000063.1:0-21194 GCA_049644065.1 Sedimentisphaerales bacterium
TACCAATTGTGTATAATCAATGCGTTTGTCCGTGTCATTTCGAGCGCAGCGAAGCGTAGTCGAGAAATCTTTTTAATAGATTTCTCCACTTCGGGCTACTTCGTAGCCCTACGGTCGAAATGACTAAGGCACAAATAATAACCGCAATTAGTATCACATACCCGGCCGTGAATCTGTTGCCTGCAAAAGATGCTCTCGCTTGAGGCCGGAGCATGTTTAAAAGTCAAATCTACAGAAAAAGTCCCCTGTTTGCAAGCTCCAACTAAGGCCTATCCCATGATTTTTTTGAAATTCCTGCAATATACCGCTTTTTCTGGATTGCATGATGCCGGCCGGCAGACCGGACAGCCGGGATGGGCCGCCGGATTATGATGGTGTGCACGCGGGTATGACCGGGCAATGCTGGATGTCGCATTTCTGTATCAATCGGCATGAAGGTTATGTTAACGGCGTTTTTATGGATTGGTCGGTCAGGAAGATCGGACTCAAGGAGTTGTGGACTTTGAAATGGCATCGCGACTTCAACACTGCCGGCTACTGGACTACGGCCGGCGGCGTCGTTCAGGAAAACTGGCCGCAGTGGATGAGAAGATTCAGGGACTACTAATGCTCCATCACAATCCAAAAAATGAAAATTTAACAGATATTCTTTTGAAAATGTCACCTCGATAGTGTAAAATTCGATAAGTAGCCGAGAGAGCACATCTGGGTTTGTGGTTCTGGGAATAATTAGGAGCATTTACCTTATTTCAGATTTCTTCCTTGAGGAGCAGGCCGTCCGAAGAAGAAAGAGGGGGGCAACGCTGCAAATAAACAAAAGTGTAAGGATGGAATAAAGTGATATCGATAGGCAAATGCCCCAATTTTACCCAAAGTCAGAGGAGATTATGCCGCATCAACATTTGTATTTGATTGTACTGAGTTTGTTATAAACCGTACCTAAAATATTTGAAGGAGATTTATTATGAATAAGCTATCAACCCTTTTGTTAGCTATTGCTATTGTAGCTTTAATGACGGCCGGAACAAATGCACAAATTAAGAATGTCCTGCTGGAACAGCACACTGGAGCATGGTGCGGCTGGTGCGTTGACGGAACCGTTGTCATGGACGAGATTCTTGAACTATACGGCGATCAGGTCATCGGCGTGAAAATCCACAGCGGCGACGCCATGGAAATCCCCGAGCAGTCGGTAATCGGCGGGGCCTTGGGATTGCCCGGGTACCCTACTGGATCAATTGACAGAAAGAATTTCGGGGGATCGGTGTTTTTGAGCCGGGGTTCATGGAAGGCTTCATGCGAATCTCAAATACAACAGAAAGCAAAGGCTGAAGTTGACTGTTTTTTTACATTAGATAAAGATACTCGTATTGTAAAAATACAGGTGATGGCAAATATAGTCGAACCAATGGATTTTCCTCTCAGGTTCAACGCTTATATAGTTGAAGATGATGTGACGGGTGTGGGCTCCGGTTACGACCAGAAAAATTATCTTTCCGGCCGTGCTGGTTTTGAGGACAATCCTTATTACGATCAACCTTCAACAATAGTCGGATACCATCACATGAAGGTCGTTCGCAAAATGCTCGGCGGCGCCTGGGGTGTTGCAATTGATCTTCCTGAATCGGTTCAAGCGGGCGAATTCTACTCATACCAATTTGTATCGGAGATTGACGAGGCATGGAAAATTGACGATGTGTATTTTGTCGGGATGCTGCAGGCGGATGCTGAAGATAATAAGGAAATTATCAATAGTGCTTATGCAACTGAAGACGTCCTGCTTATCGATTCCAACGCTCCGACGACAAAAGCTGTGCCCCCGGTGTCTGATTTCAACAATGTTTATACATTGGTAAATCCTACCGATCAGGATCAAACATATACGGTGACAGTATCGACAACCGGCAGAACTCCTGCGGATTGGTCGGCGGAATTCTCATGTGGGGTGACAGAGCTTACCACTGCCGACATTAATGATACAGTCGGCCAGATTGTTGTTCCCGCAAATTCTTCGGCGGAATTGCTGCTAACCTTGAATGTCGGAGCGACATTGGGATTCGGAGATGCCAAAATTGTTCTCGTCATGGAAGGGACACCAACTATTAGAAGAACGAGAATGATTACAGGGCTTACATCAGAAATCGAAAAGCTGCTGCTCGAAACCGGATCCGGCTATTCGATATGGCCATACCTCGAACATGCCGATCATAACGATATTATAATTCTCGACCCAGGTGAATATATGGCTTTCGCCGGTGAAATGACAAACCTCAAGCTTGTTATTTGGAATAAAGGCCCCTCTGGCGGTCTTTCTGCTGATGAGATTGATGTTATTAAGAATACTGAGGATGTTAATCATTTCATATGCGGCGACGGCGTTATCAGCAGCCTGGTCTATCCCGACAATCTTAGCTATTTCGGCCTGGAGTGGATCGGCTGGAATTTAGAAGCACTGGGACCGACCGGCACCGTTTGGTTTTCAGGTCAGCAGGGTGATGCGATTACCGGTAACCTGGGGGGGAATATCGAAGGTTGCCTGATGATGTATTATGTAAATATGGTCAGAATTAACGACGCTGACAATGTATCGCCGATTATGCATTTTCAGAATAATGGGTTCAGAAGGTTTAACAATAATAGTATTTTTATCACTGCTAACGATACAGTTTTTGGCGTCAGAATCACGAAGGACAGCGCCAGAACGGTACTCCTCGGCATATCACCATACATCATTGCCGATGAAAATATTCGCCAGACGTTAATTAGCAATATTCTTGACTGGCTTGCCGGTGATACAGGCGCAGAAAATTAGGAAGAAGAAAATTTCTTCAAAGTCTATACCAAAACCAAGAAAAAAGAGGCAGCGGATCAGTTGAAATAGTGTAGTCTTTTCGACTAATTTCAAAGACTATGTGCATTGTATAGCCAAGATTCTGCTTTTGACGTTCTCATGGATCGTATTTTGAGTGGATTTGGTGTTACAATTATCCCTTGGCCCGTTCGGCGAATTTGATCCTGAGCGTAGTCGAGCGGATTAGACTACTCAGTAGGAGTGACTTCTTCGTCAATTTCGGATTCAGGCTTGTCCTCGTCCGGCGGCTGTTTTTCCTCCAGGTCAACCAGTCCCATCGACGCGACGCGCTTGACAAGGTCGACTAAGTTGTCGACACCGAGCTTGTGCATGGCGTGAGCGCGATGCACTTCAATGGTCCTTGCAGAACGGTGGAGCATAACAGCTATTTCCTTATTGCTCTTGCCATCGATGATAAGCTGTAAGATTTTCGTTTCATTTCGGGTCAGAGAAGCTCCCAAGTCGGGATGGGTGGCAACGTTTTTTTTCAGTATCGATTTTATCTTCCGCACAAAATTCTTTTTTCCCAGGGGCTTTTCGATAAAATCCACAGCCCCAGCCTTCATGGCTTTTACCGCAGTGGGTATGTCCCCGTACCCTGTTATCATAAGAACAGGAACCCATGGAGCCAGGTGCTTGACATCCGTAAGTAATTCAATGCCATCCTTTTCAGGCATTTTCAGATCAGTAATCAATAAATGGCATTTTTGAGAACGTAATTGCGCAAGGCATTCAATCGGACTGCCAAAGCAGCTCACCTTAAAGTTTGAATCTTCCAGGGTTTCCCTAACGACCTCGCGAACTGTTGGTTCATCATCGAGGAAGAAGATGTGTTTTTCTACGATTTTTGCCATTGCTGTTTAGCTGCCTTTCGTTACTTCTTTCATAGGGGCGAAGTACCCGACATTGAGCACTCATACATTTACCCTGATAAAGGATAGCTTGCCTTCAAGGGTACTATCTCACTCCCTCTACTAAATACTGATTCGTTAATAATTAAAACCTTATTCTATGAATTTTAAGCTCCAAAGTCTATTGTGGTAAATACGTAATTTACTGGACTATTCTCTCTCTATCTGTATTGTCGATTAAAATGAATCCTTGCTTCATATATGAGTAGCGATTCAGGATTAGAAATGTTACCTAATATTTTTGAAAAAATATTAAATAAATGAAAAAGTGAGCTTCTGTATTGGGTGTAATCACGCTTAAGGGCATTATTCCGCTTAATTGACAGGCATGGAGATGATAAAAGTTGTTCCTTTGCCAAATTCGCTTTCGATTTGAACATGGCCGCCTATACGAGAGACGACGTCCTGTACGATGCAGAGTCCCAGACCCGTTCCCTGCCCCCGGGGCTTGGTCGTGAAGAACGGCTCAAAAATCTTATCAAGATTTTCCGGCGCTATGCCGCCGCAGTCATCAGAGAGGCGCAGCTCAATATGCTTATCTTTCAGGACTCCGCTTATCAGAAGCTGCCGGGTCTTTTTGCCGTCGGCCGCCTGTATGGAATTTTCAATAAGGGCAAAAAATAATTGCTCCAGGTCGGTTTCATTCATCCATGGACAGGGAAGCTCGCCCATATCTCTGACACGAAGCACAATATTTGCCGAACGTGCACTTTCACTCAGCAACATGGCGATTCTGACTGCGACCGTCTTCAAATTAACTTCAGCGACGGTCTTTCCGGATGATTTTCTCGCAAAATTACGGAAATTCCCAATAATTGAAGTGATATTCGATACCTGAGTCACACTGTCCTTGAGTCTTCTTATGACAGTCTCCGAAGAAGATGTTGCTTCCAGCTCATCGAGCGCATTATCCATTGACAGGCGAATCACGGTCAGAGGCTGCGTGAGCTGATGAGCGATGGTTGCGCTTAAGGTCCCTAATGAGGCGAGCTGTTCGGCTCGGGCCATTTGTCCGCGATATTTGCTTAGTTCCTCTTCTCTTCGCTTTGATTCGGTAATGTCAACGAATGAACCCATTATGGAGATTGGCCTGTCATTCTCATCAGTCACTAAAGTTACACAGACCTGAACATTCATCCTTGAGCCATCCTTTTTTCTGGCAGCCAATTCACCGATCCAACCATTTCTGTCTCGCAGCGTATTAAGAACATTTTCTGCTTCATCCCGCATTTCCCAGAGTTCAATGACATTTCTTCCAAGAACCTCGTTCTCGTGATCGTATCCCCACATTTCGAGGAAAGCATGATTGACATATGTCAGATTTCCTTCTGCGTCGCCGATGGCAATGCCGTTTATGGATGACTCAACCGCCGAACTTAACTTTTTTATTTGCTCTTCTGCACGCTTCATATCATCTATATCTCTTACTATGACCATTGCGGCGGTCACGCTTCCATGATCATCTCTTATCGGTTCGATGGTAGCACTGTACCAGCGAGTTTGTCCCTGTACTTCCCTCAACGAGACCGTATTTATTTTTTGTCCTGTCTCGATGACCTTTCGTATATTTGCTGCTGATTGGTCCGCCATTTTCTTCGGAAAAAAGTCCCACAACGTTTTTCCCACCAAGTCTTCCGGCTGATATCCCAAAGTCTCTGCCGCCACTTTATTCGCGAACAAAAAGACGCCTCTCTCGTCGACGGTGGAAATGGGATCCCCCGCACCTTCTACCAGTGTTCTGTATTTTTCCTCGTTTTCGGCGAGTGCTCGTTCCAACCGCCTGTGCTCGGTGATGTCTCTGGCCACCGTCACAAACACCGTTTCATCACGCATTCTCATTGTGGTTACGTTCAGGCTGGCCAGGAATATTGTCCCGTCTTTGCGTTTCAATTGGACTTCAACGCCGCGGACGAAACCATCCTGCTGCAGTTGTTTCAAGAGCGGCGCACGCTCTGCGGTGTTGTAATACGTGTCGAGCACGTTGATTCGCCTCGCCTCCTCAATTGAATAGCCTATCATTCGCTGAAACGTGCTATTGCCATCTATGATCCGACCGTCCGAGGCGCTCAGGCCGACGCCTACAGGCAAAGTCTCGAACAGGGTACGATAGCGGAGTTCAGATTCCTGCAGCGCCTCCTCTGCCTTCTTGTGCTTTGTCATATCGATAGCCGTGGCGGCCATATATAAAGGTTCTCCAGCTTCATCTCTTACCAGGGTAGCGCTCATCAGTGTGGGAAAAACAGTGTTGTCTCTTTTTTTATGCCATACCTCCTCGGCTACATAACTGCCTTTTTGTTTAAGCTGATCGTTTAATTGGCTCACACGTTCTATTTGATCTTCGTTGTGAAAAATAGAAAGGTTTTTGCCGATGAGCTCATCAATGCTGTACTGGTGCATCTGTGCAAAAGAATCGTTCACATAGACAAGATTGCCTTCAAGGTCAACTATGGCAACACCGTGACCTGCTTTGTCAGAAATAGTTTTGAACTTTCTGATTTCCTCTTCCGCCTGTTTGCGCTCGGTGATATTATACATAACGCCCTGGAGGAACAGAGGCTGGTTTTTCTCATCTTTCACAATGACAGCTTCGTCCCGAAACCAGACGACACTGCCGTTTTTAGCAATCATGCGGTACTCTTCGGCAAACGGCTTTTTCTCAGCATGGCTTCGAGATACCGTCCTTAAAACACGATCTCTGTCGTTCGGGTGCAGTTGTTTTCGCCATATATCCGGATCGCTTTTGTTTTCTTCAGCAGTAAATCCTATCAAATCTTCGATCTGGGGACTTATATAGAGAGTAGTGCTTGCTTCATCGAGTGAGGCCATGTACGTGACAGCCGGGAGTTGTTCCACAAGCGTGCGATATCTCGCTTCTGATTCCCTTAATGTATTCTCTGCCTGCTTGGTAGCGGTGATGTCACGGAAAAATGTGAACTGCCGTCCGCCGTCAAGCTCCAGATAATGGGTGCTGATATCGAGGTCCATAATCGTGCCGTCTTTGCGTCTGTGGCTGGATTCGAAACGATGATGTCCTTTATCCACAATCCCCTGAATATGTTGTAAAGTTTCCTGCGGTGTTTCTACCGCCTCGACGTCTTGCACGCTCATAGTCAGCAGTTCATTACGGCTGTAGCCTGACATGCGGCAGTAAGCATCGTTGGTCTCCAGGATTCGGCCATGAGTATCAATCAACCAAAATCCGTCAATACAGGTTTTTAGTATAATCTCGTCTCTATCGTGCAGCTTCTTGCGATCCGTGATGTCAATATTAGTACCGATCATCCTTGCCGGCGAGCCGTCGTCATTATATGTTACTATTTTCCCTCGGCCTAAAACCCATACATAATCGTCCGATTTGGTCCTGAGGCGATACTCGATTTCAAACGAGTCTCTTTTTCCGGTTAGATGCTCGTCACGGATTTGAAATACGGCTTGTCTGTCATCGGGATGTATCAGTTTTTCCCAATCTTCCTGCGATGCGCTCAGTTCTTGTGGTTCATATCCCAACATCGTTGCGTGACGTGGATTTCGATATACTTCGTTTGTGACGACATTCCAGTCCCATAAGGCATCATTGGTTGTTTCCATCGCCAGCCGGAATTTCTCTTCGCTCTGCTTGAGAACTTCCTGTGCCTTCTGGTGTTCTGTGACATCCATACCGTACAGATTCAAATATCCATTGTCATGCACCGGCGCCAGCGTGAATAGAAATATCCGGCCGTCATGGCACGTAAATTCCCACGAGGAGACTTCACCTTTATTTAACGTTTCTTGCATACGCTTGCGACTGGCTTGGGGGACACATTGGCCGAGCTCAATTCCCCACGTTCGCAGGATGGGCCCGCTGGCCCTGTTGGCATTGAGTATCAGACCATCCCGGGATATTCTCAGCACCGGATTAGGATTCTGATGCGGGAACGCTGCGTACATTGCCAACTCATTTTCGAGATGTTTCCGAGCAGTGATATCGCGAGCGAAGATGGCCAGACGTTCGACCTTCCCTTGTGCATCAAAGACCGGACACATACACGTATCGAAACATATTCCATCCCGCTCGTCCTCATAGCTGACCATGTTGCCCGTACGGATGACCTCCATTACCTTGGATTGCCTTAATTCGTAAACATCTTCCGGGAATAAATCCCGGACATTCTTGCCAATAATCTCATCGAGGCTTCTGCCCATTCTATCGGCGCCTGCTTTATTCATGACCAGAATATTGCCCTCGGTATCGATCAGCACGGCGGTATCGGGTATGGCATCGAGAAAAGCTCCAGCCGCCTTCTCGCTGTCCTGCAGTGTTTTTTCGGCTTGCTTGTAAGAGTAATGGTCAACGTGCCGGCGCGCGATGTTTATCAGTGACATAGGCAGCAGCTCAAGATAGCCGCCTTTCGGATCCTTGATGATATAGTCGTGAACGCCGGCCATAAGCGCCTCTGCAACAAGCTGTTCGGAGCCCGTTTCGGCTAAAAGCACTAACGGCGGCGGAATCTTTTTGTCGAGAAGTTTCCTGCAAAGGTCCATGCCGGAGATGCCGGGCAGATTATGGTCGACTGCAACCACATCGAATGATGAAGCGTCGGCACCAAGTTGTTCGAGTGCCTCCTCGGCCCGCGAGAAATCGCTGATTTCGCAGGAGACATCGCTTTTTTGAAAAGCCCGGCGAAAGAGGAGCCTGTCGTTTTCATTTTCCTGGACCAGAACAATACGAAGATTTGACGATGTTTTAAGCATGATCGGGATCTCCATCTGGAGATGCGACTGACTGCACTTGCTCAACTCAGACGCTCTCACGAATATTTAGGTATACAATATCTATTGGTAGCAAATTTGGCTGTCATAGTCAAGGCAGGATTCGAGAATTCTTGATGGTAACAAAATCCTGTATGTTTCGTATAAGGGCGGTGTGATAACCACTGTTGATGAGTGTTTCTACGAATCAAATCCCTTTGTTCCCGGCGTGCGCTATGAGTGATCCGTAATGAATAAAAACGGACACCGTGCAATATACACAATACGAATTACGGTATCCTTCTATCAGTGAGTTTGCTGGGCTTGTCAAGCAGCAGAACCTTATCTATGTCCGCCATCAGTTCCTGCTGATTAATTCTGGCAACGCGCTGATGTCTTCTGTGGCCTTCAGCGGCGGTCTCGCCGGGCTGGCTGAAGCTACAGCCGAAGGGCATGAAAACCAAAACCAACAATATAACAACTAAAATCACCTTACATACAGAAACGGAAACGCTCTTCATCATTTCTCCTTGTTATCGGCAAGAGCAAGTTTTTATTGTCTGGGCGGCACAAAATATACCCTTGATTATAAATCAATTATACAGGTTGCCGGAGTTATTGTCAACGAAAAACGTGCCCAATTGGGTCCGGAAATATGCAAAAAACAAAGGATTTTCATGTTGTTTCAGGATAGCGGTCCTGTAATTTAGCTATGAAAATCAATGATTATTAAGAAAAATAAATCTATGATCGGCTTATTTGTGTGGTAGAGGCAGAATTCCCCGGAGATGTGCCAGAGAGCCTGAAAGCAGGTCTATTATAGGAAATTACTGCAAGGCTCAGGTAGCCAGATAGCAACTATTAAGCCTATTTGTTGTATTATGCGCGATACTTTCCGCAGCCGTTCTTGTTACTAATAATTGGCTTAATGTCTGCCGATACATTGATTGGGCGAGAAACTGCGAGAAAGGTGATAAATCGCGATGAACATGCACGGTAAGTTTCGAACTCCCGGCAGCATACGCGTATTGCCACGTTTCGATGTGTGGATAAATGAATGACAGCTTAAAAGCTCTTGAAAGAATATGATCAGTGGGGTGTTTGGGAGAAGCTGATGGAGAACAAAAAGCGGCTTAATGATTTAATGGAAATTCAGACAAGCGCTATAGCGTCTGATGGATTGATTATTTCTTCCTGGACCTGGTTGAATGTAGGCGATGTGATGAGCAATGAGGTCGCTACAATCTGCCCGGATGAAATAGTGATTTCAGCAGCGAAAATTATGTCTGACAAAAAGATTTCCTGCCTGGTCGTCATGGATCAGGGAAATGTGGCAGGTATCATTACCGAGACGGATGTGCTCAGAAGAGTAGGCGACAAGGGTAAAGATATCTATCGGACAAAATTAGACCGGATCATGTCTTCTCCGGTGGAAAGTGTGCCCTCTGATTTGTCTGTTCTTGAAGCCAGCAAAATTATGGGCGTCAAGCATATCAAGCGACTGCCAATTCTGAAGGACGAGAAATTAGTTGGAATTGTGACACAGACGGACCTGGTTCGAGCCCTGACATCCTTCGGCTTGTGGAGAGATATTTCGGAGATAATGAGTAGAGACATTTCCGGTATTCAAAGGAATGCGAGCGTGGCAGAGGCGGCGGAAATGATGACCTCTCGAAAAATATCCTGTATTATAGTCATGGATGGGGATGATGTGGTTGGCGTTCTTACGGAAAAAGATCTGCTCGGGCGAGTAGTTGCGCTGCAAAGGGATCCCGCTAATACCAGAGTGGAAGACGTTATGTCTTTTCCGGTGACGAGTGTGCCTTCTACGTTCTCTGTCTTCAGTGCCGGCAAGGTAATGGAGGAGATGAATATCCGCAGACTGGTTATTATGAAGGATAAATGTTTGTGCGGAGTCGTAACTCAAACAGACATTTTTATGGCGGTAAGGAACAAGCTGCAGGCCGAAGAAGAAAAGAGCTTGAGACTATTGGAAGAGTCCAAGAGCAATATTTATAAAACCGACATGGATGGGACGATAACTTATATTAATCCGGCTTTTATGGAACTCCTGGAGGTTTCCGGGTCGGACGAACTCCTCGGTCAGCCTTTTCTGCCGGAACGGTTTTGGTTCGATCTGGAAGAAAGAAACCAGTTTTCGCAGGAACTTCAAAAGAGAAGTATTGAAAGCAGAGAGTTAACTTTGAAGTCTTCCAAAGGCAATAAAATATACGTTACTGTCTTTCCCAGCTATACCAAAGACGCCTATGGCGAAATCAACGGGAGTCAGGCAGTTGTCTATGATATCACGGCCAAAAAAGAGCTGGTCGCCCTGAGAAAAGCGGAGGAAGAACTTGAAAAGCTCAACAATGACCTGGAGTCGGCAGTCCGGGAGCTGAGCCAGGCGAACGAGGAGCTTCAGGAGTTCGCACACATCACGGCTCATGACTTGAAAACACCGCTGCGTGCAATTGGAACTCTGGCCGATTGGTTATCAAAGGATTATGCCGATAAGTTCGATGAGCAGGGCAAAGAAAAAGTCAGGCTGCTCGTTACAAGAGCAGTACAAATGAGTGCTCTGATCGATGACATCCTGCGATATTCCAGGGTCGGACACGATGTCACGGAGAAGCGAAGGGTCGATTTGAATACAGTTCTGTCGGAAGTAATTGCCGGAATTGATCCGCCTGAAAATATTGAAATAACCGTCGAGAACGAACTGCCCGTCCTGATATGCGAGAGAACTCAGATCCTGCAGGTTTTTCAGAACCTGCTAAGTAATGCCGTAAAATACATGGACAAGCCCAGGGGACAAATAAAAATCGGCTGTGTCGAGCAGGATTCCTTCTGGAAGTTCAGTGTCACCGACAACGGATCCGGGATCGAGAAAAGGCACTATGAAAGGATTTTCAAGTTATTTCAGACCCTTTCGCCATGCGATGGAGTCGAAAATACCGGCATTGGGCTTTCGATTGTGAAAAAGATTGTCGAACTGAACGAGGGCAGTGTCTGCGTGAAATCCGAAGTCGGCAAAGGAAGCACATTCGTATTTACGCTGCCGAAGCGAAACTCCGATGTCACTGCCGTTTTGACGAATAATCGTGACATTGATTGACGCTTGAAAATTGGTTATGACATTAATCGGTTTTTGTGTGCAGTTATTCCATGTTTTGTTCGTTCAAGCCAAGTTCCCGCCGATAGTCTTCAGGGCAATCCATATCGCAAAGCACTGCAGCGGTCGAGACGGCCAGCTCGAAGATATCGTCGGAATGGCCGTGCAGCAACCCCCGCAGGCCCACGTCACCATGCTTTGTCAGAATCTCGTCACGATAGAGCGAGGAGAACAGGATTGGGTGGCCCCGCTTGCCCTTGTAGAGCGGCACAAGAATGCTTTTTTCAGTCGCCGCGAAGGATTGAAGCATCTGATCGATAAGTCCGGTAGTGATCGAAGGCTGGTCGCCGAGCACAACCATAACAGCCCGGCACTTTTCCGGCAGGTTCCGGAGCCCGCAGCGTACTGAAGAAAGCATCCCGGACGTGTAATTTGGATTATTCACGATTGAAACCGCCCGGCCGGATAATTCGGCGCTTATGCGTTTGGCCTGGTGGCCCACGACGACGTGAGCTTCGCCAACGGTGCTTGCGAGAAGCTGATCGACGATATGGCTGATGACCGTTTTGCCGCCGAAGGGCAGCAGCAGCTTCTGTACGCCCATCCGGCTCGACAGGCCGGCGGCAAGAACTATCGCGCAAATCATGGCTGCACCTTTTTCTTCGATGTCTTGTGAGCAATGCCTTGCCGCCGGACGGCAATTAACTCGGCGGTGATACTCGCTGCGATTTCAGGGACAGTCACGGCACCGATATCCAGCCCGATCGGCGTAAAGACCCGGTCGAATTGCTCTGCGGTCGCAATGCCTGATTCGATAAAATTCTTGCGAATCAAAGCTACCTTTCGCTTGCTGCCAATCATACCGACATAGGCAACGGGAGCATTGATGCATGCTTCGAGGGTCTCGGCATCGAGTTTGTGCCCTCTGGTGACCAGCACAACATAAGTATCGTCTCCGGCCGAAAGGGCGGCAATCTTCTTTGGAATATCACAGCAGTGTGTTATTGTCCCTTCCGGGTAAAGGGCCGGGTCGGTAAATTCGGCCCGGTCGTCTATGACGGTGATATCGAAGCCGACGAGACTTGCCTGAAGCGCCAGCGCCTGGCCGATGTGCCCACCGCCTGCAATCAGCAGAAGCGGTTTGGGAATCACCGGCTCGACCAGGACCTCCGTCAGAACGTGTCGAGGGCGTCCCGCCCTCGAATCGCGGGCAGGATGCCCGCGACACATTGGATTTCGAATACTTACCGTGAAAAGCTCCGGCGTCTCGCGGGCCAGACAGGAGCTGATCTTTTCTGCGCACGGAAAAGCAGCATCCGACGGGATGGCTCCCTGCAGGAACCACTGAGAACAGACTTCCGTTTGCGTTGTTGTGCGAATGGTTGTAATCATCACGCCTCGTTGACGGTTCCGGACAGCCTCGGCCATCCCGGCATAGGATGCCCTGTCTTTTGAAGCCGTTGGATCGATGACGATTCGCATCGAGCCTCCGCAAATGGGAATATCGGCGGCCCTGTTGACACCGTACAGATCCATGTCAAAAACAATCGGTTGTTTAGAGCGGCAGGCTTCGACTGCTCGGCGTTGAGCTTCAGCCTCTACAAGGCCTCCGCCGAGTGTGCCGTGGATTTTGCCTGTCTGCTCGATAATGGCTCTGACGCCGGCCTTTCGCGGCGTGGAACCTTCGGCCTTAAGGACCAGCGCCACGGCGAAAACCTCGCCGCTGTCGATGAACTCCACGACGTTCTGGCAAATGTCTGTCGGGCGGTGATTGCTGTCCATCTGATTCTCCCGGATTCGGCGGCAAATACGTCAGAGTTGCTCTCGCAAGGCCCTCTGCATGGGCATAGAACGCAGGCGGATGCCGGTTGCGGCGAAGACGGCGTTGCCTATTGCCGGCGCGATAGCAATAATGGGCGTCTCCCCGCCCCCGGCCGAGGGAATGTCCGTCTTATTGATCAGGTGAACGTCGATCTTCGGGACATCCTTGAACCGCGGCACGAGGTACCGGGCAAAGCTGGCGTTTAGTATCTTGCCGTTCTCGAATTTCATCTCTTCGCGGAGTGCGCCGCCCATGCCCATGACGATGCAGCCCTGCACCTGAGAAGTCAGATTGGCGGGATTCTGGATCGGGCCGCACTCAAAGGCTTCACAGACGTGATGCACCGTGATCTCGCCTCGCTTGCGGTCGATCCCGACTTCCACGCATGCGGCCACAACGGAATTCTTCTCCGTCCCGCAGGCCAGGCCGACGCCTATTTCAGGAGTGACCTTCTTTCTGCGGCTTGGCCAGTCGAAGTGCCTGGCGGCGGTTTCGAGGATGGTTCGTATGCGCGGATTTTCGAGATGGGCAAGTCGAAAGGTAAGCGGATCGGCGCCTGCTGCATTTGCCAACTCGTCCATAAAGGATTCTCGGGCGAAGTTGTTGGCAGTCGCGCCGAGGCACCGGTATGCGCCCTGGCGCAGGGGAGAATCGGACCCGGCCGACAGAATTTTTGTATTGGCGATATCGTATGGTGTATCAATCGCTGAGCCACCCGGATTGATGCTGGTAAAATCCCAGGCGATAAGCGAGCCTTTGTCGTCCAGGCCGCCTTTGCACTCGATGACGGCTGCCGGACGGAAATAGGCCCATGTGAACTCCTCGGCTCGCGTCCATCGCACTGATACAGGGCGTCCGGCGGCTTTTGCTAACCGGGCCGCTTCTTCGGCCGCTTCACCCGAATGTTTGCCGCCAAATCCACTGCCCATATCGGGTACGATTACTCGAATGCGGTCGGACTCAACGCCGAGAGTTCGAACTAAATCGCCTTTTACTTGATGGGGCCCGTCGACGCCCGCCCAGACGGTCAGTTTGCCGTCGTTCCATTCTGCTACTGCCGCTCTTGGCTCCATCGGAGTATGTTGAATGTAGGCTACGTTGTACGTTTCGCTCAGGACCTTGTCGGCTTTGGCGAGGGCTTCGTCAGTTGAGCCTTTGGTCCTGGGACGTGACCGGTCACTGATGCGGGCATGTTCCTTTAGATAAGAGAAGATTTCCCTGCTGGATGGATGCGGCGCAGTTTTCCACGAAGCGGTCCCTGCAACGGCCTCCAGGGCCTGCTCGGCGTGAAAAGACGATGGCGCTGCGAAGCCGACGAACTGTCCGTCATGGACAACAACAACGTCTTTCATCGCTTTGGCCCTGGAAAGATCGATTGATTCAAGCGTCGCTCTGTAAGAAGGGGGGCGCAGGATTTTGCCGTAGAGCATATTAGGCCGCACGATATCCGAAGGATAACGGTGCGTCCCGGTCACGATGTCCCGGCTGTTTGGTCTGGGAACGGACTTGCCGATGGTTTCCCATTGCTCGACCGGCGTTAGGGCAACGTCGGATGGGATGGTTTGTTTGAAAGCTTCGTCAACTTTCTGTGATTTGGCCAGGTCTGCATAGCTTATAGTCTTTTTAGTTTTACGGTTTGTGATTGTACCATCCTTTACGTTCAGGGCGCCGGCATCCACCTTCCATTGCTCGGCTGCAAGGCGTCTAAGCAGTTCGCGGGCGGTTGCGGCGCCCTGGCGCACGGCCGGGACGGTGCTTGGAGTAGTCCGGCTGCCTGCGGTCCTGCCGTCATCGGGGGTGAGATCAGAATCGGACATCAGAAGGCGAATCTTTTCGACATCGACCCGAAGCTCTTCCGCCGCCGCCTGCGTTAGTTGTGCCCGGGAGCCCTGGCCTTCTTCGACCTTACCGGTCATAACGGTGATTGTGCCGTCGGAGTTGATATGTACTCGTGCCGCTACGGCAATGGACCGCCCGCCTCCGCTGCGTCTCTGAGCTAAAGACACACCTTCGGTCACGGTGATTAGAAGCCCTGCACCCAGCATTTGCACAAAAGTTCGCCGGCTTATCTTGACCTGGCCGCTCGACTCTTCGACTGAATCAAAACGCTCGGGCTGAAGTATTTCTTTGATACTCGTATCTTTAATCATGGTATTTTCACCTCCGCGATTTGTGCCGCAGCGCGGCGAATGGCCTTCAGGATTTTTGTGTATCCGTTGCACCGGCATATATTTGGGTTCATCCACTCGACGATCTGTTCATCGGTGGGATTCGGATTTTCGTTAAGCAGTGCTGCGGCAGCCAAAATCATGCCGGGCGTACAATAGCCGCACTGAATGGCGCCCTCGTCGAGGAACGCCTGCTGAAGCCGATGAAGAGAATTGCCTTCGGCAAGCCCTTCTATGGTCGTGATCTTTTTCTTGTTCGCCATAGATACGGGTGTCGAGCAGGAGAAGGTGCGTTTGCCGTCCATCAAGACCGTGCAGGCGCCGCACCGGCCTTCGCCGCAGCCGTACTTGGGGCCCGTCAGATGCAGATCCTCTCTCAGAACGTCAAGCAGGGATCGTTGAGGATCGGTCACGACGGTTTTTTCTGTGCCGTTCACGATCAGAGTAATTGTGGCATCCATAAATATCCTCCAGTAATCTGGTTTTTCCAGGCCAAATCCAACCGGCACGCCGCCGGCCTTTCCGTATGGCATTATATACAAACTTATAGATTGATAACAGTTTCTTTTACTGATTTTCTCGTTTGTGTCAGGTTGAGGTCAGCCACTCGATCATTCCGCCATACAAAGCTGCGCCCATGATGATAAAAGCGGGATGTATTTTGGTCAGAATAAAAAATGCAAAAGCAACCAATACAACGATCGCATTTTTCAATTGAAAGACACCTGCTTTATCTACCAATTGCAAGCCCACGGCGATAATCATTGCGAAAACCGCGTACTGGACCATGCCGAGGCTGCCCTTGACGAACGGTACGTCCTTGTATTTCGAATAGAGAAGCGAGACCACCATGATGAACAACACCGGTGCCATTATATTGCCGAAGTTGGCCACAATCGCGCCGGGTACGCCGGCGATCTTATAGCCGGTGTAGGTGGCGAACTTAATCGAGATCGCGCCGGGGAAGAAATTCACGATCCCGAGAATCTCCAGGAATTCCGACTTGGCAAGCCATTGGTTGTTGTCCACGACTTCGTGCTCGATCAAAGGCACAAACGAATACGCGCCACCGAACGCGAACAATCCGATTTTCAAAAACGCCAGAAAAAGCTTAAGTAACACCATCTCATGACTCCTTCGCTTAATGTCCGCCGCCCCGCATCATTTCCACGGCGTGGGGCAGGACCTCCAGAATGATTTCCATGCATTCGCGAACGGCCTTCGGGCTGCCAGGCAGATTGATTATCAGCGTGTTGTCCCGCATAGCCGAAACACCACGCGATAGCACGGCATTGGGAGTTTTTTTGAACCCTTCGGACCTGATAATTTCACTGAATCCCGGAACCCTTCTGTCGCACACGGCTGTCGTAGCTTCCGGCGTGACATCACGCGGGCCCAGTCCCGTCCCCCCGGTGGTAAGCACGACTTCCACGTTTTGTTCATCTGAAAATCGCCTTAATGTCTTGGTTATCGTCTCGTAGTCGTCCGGTATGATAATTTTCTGACAGACCTCAAACGAGTCTTTAGGCAGCATCTCCTCGATGGTCTGTCCGCTTGTATCTTTGCGTTTTCCTTGTGAGCACATGTCGCTAACCGTCAATATTGCTGTTCTAATCGCCATCGGCAATGACCTCTATATCGTCGCCAACGCTTATCGAGCCTCCCCGGCTCACCTTTGCGAAAACACCTTCTCGCGGCATGATACAATCGCCAATCTGTTCGTAGATTTTACACCGTCCGTGGCACTGTTTGCCGAACTGGCTGATTTTAATTTCGACCTCTGCGCCGAGTCTCAATTTGTCGCCGACTTTCAATGCCGACAGGTCAATTCCTTCGGTAGTGATATTCTCCGCAAAGTCGCCAGGTGAAACTTTCGCTCCTTTTGCAATCATTATGTCGATGCACTCGATTTCGAGCAGACTGATCTGTCTGTGCCAGTCGCCTGCGTGAGCGTCTCCGACAAGCCCATGGTCAACGCGCAGCTCGGCCCCGGGCACATTGACTTTCTGCATGCCCTTTTGTTTTGATACGGATATCGCCCTAATCCGGCCTTTTGTAGCTGCCACTTTTTCCACCTGTTTTTTCAAGTAACTTTGTCTCAGTGACGACCATATCCCTGCCCTTGTACTTGAGCATATCGTAGATGGTAAGACTCGCCGCACTTGCCCCTACAAGAGCTTCCATTTCAACACCCGTTTTGCCGGAGGACTTAACAGTCACAGTTGTCGTGACCGACCTGTCCGGCTCATTCAGCTCAAATTCAACGTCGACAGCTTCGATCAGAATAGGGTGACACATGGGAATGATTGCCGGCGTGGATTTCACCGCAGTAATCGCAGCGACTTTTCCGGTTGCGAGCACATCGCCTTTGACGCATGTGCCTTCTGCGAGAGTTTGGAAAGCCTTATCGTCGAGAATAATGGAACTGCTTGCCTTCGCGGTCCTTAGGGTAATTGTTTTGACGCTTACATCCACCATGCCGCCTTCGTTCGCCACCGTTCTCAACCTCCAATTTTGCACATGGAAAACTCTTCTTTGAGCGAGTTCGATTTCGTGTAGTTCGCTTTTTCGGTCATAATCTTGCTCAGAAAATCTCGAATCTGACGGTCGCTTTGGCCGTTCCTGATGAGTGTTTTAAGATCGTGAGCGCGGGCCGAATACAAGCACGGCATGACTTTTCCATCGCTGGTCAACCTGAGCCGGCTGCACGACCGGCAAAATGTCGAAGACCGGCCGCTGATAAAACCTATAGTCCCGGCTGAGCCCGGCGCTTTGAAATACTCGGCGGGACCGTTGCCTTTGGTAGGGGCAGGCCCGTGTGCCTGCCCTGGGCAACCACGCGGGGTTGCCCCTACAAGCGGACCGTATTTCCGCTCGATGACGGCACGGACCGCAGCGTTAGGTACATAATCCGTCGCCGGCCTTGTGCACCTGTTGGTAGGGCAGTATTCGATGAATCTGACGCTGAGAGGTAAATCGACGCTCATGTTCGCAAGGGCGGTGATTTGCTCTTCACTGTCGTTTAGACCTTTTATGATAACGCTGTTGATCTTAACGGGCGTCAAGCCTGCATCTATCGCCCTGTAAATTCCATCGATAACTCCCGGCAGCAGATCGAATCCGGTTATTCGCTCGTAAGTTTCCCGCTCTATCGAATCGACGCTTATATTGACCCGCTGGAGCCCGGCGGCCTTTAGCTCTGCCGCCAGGGACTCAAGAAAGACACCATTTGTTGTAACCGACAACTCCTCGATAACGGCGATGGCGGCCAATTCGCGAACAAGCCGGATAATGTCACGCCTGAGCAAAGGTTCACCACCGGTTAGCCGTACTTTTGTAATGCCGCACTCGGCGAAGAGCCGGACGATACGCAGGATTTCTTCGAACTCGAGAATCTCCTCATGTTCGATTAGGCCGCAATCGGGCAGGGGATGGCAGTAGACGCATCGCAGGTTGCATCTGTCAGTCACCGATACTCTAAGGCAGTCAATGCTCATCTTTCGCGCCGTTAAATTACTCATTCGTCAAATCAATCTGATCTGAACGATGGTTCCCTTTGGAATTTCAGCTACGCCGACGTCCATGCAGACCAATCCATCGGCGCCGCAGAGCGCATTAATGTGGCCCGAGTCATGATATTCGACTTTTCTCAACGTTCCGGCATCCGTTATTGTAACGGGAGTCCAGCCCCGCCGTTCCGTGTCCTTTCTCCTGATGGTTTCTTCAAGCGGCATTTGAACGTTCGGCGGTACATAATCGTGGCCCATCAGCTTGTACAGAAAAGGTTTCACCAGCAACTCGAACACTGCGAAGGTCGATACCGGATTGCCGGGCAGGCCGAAGCAATATAAGTTCTCCGATATGCCGAACACGGTGGGCTTGCCCGGCTTCAGGGCGATTTTCTCGAACAGCAATTCGATATTGTTTTGCTTCAGTATCCCCGGCACGAGATCGAAATCCCCCATGGAAACTCCGCCGGACAGAAGAACCACGTCGTTTTCGGCGGCGGCCTTCTTGAATGTCCGGTCAATCTCATCGATTGTATCTTTGGCAATGCCGTAGTCGGTCACGTCCGTGCTTATACTTTCAAGCTGGGCGGCAAGTTGGGGGCTGTTACTGTTTCTCAGCCGCCATGGGCTGGGTTTAGAGTGAGGTTCGACCAATTCGTCACCCGTGGCAATAATCCCAACCATTGGTTTTCTTGCTACGAGCACCTCGGCGTGACCAACCATCGCGAGAACCGCGATATCCTGAGGCCTGATTCGGATGCCGCTGCGAAGAACGACCTGGCCGGCTTTGATGTCCCGGCCCTGCGGGCGGATGTTGTCGTTCGTCTTTTCGCCGGTAAAGCGAACCGTGCCGGCTGTGGGATTTTCAGTAAGCTCCACCATGAACACGCAATCCGCTCCACCCGGCACCGTCGCGCCGGTCATAATCTTGGCGCACTGGTTCGGCCCTATCGTTTTTTTAGGGGGCATTCCGGCACGAATCGTTTCGATGATTTCCAGCTCATTGGCAAGGTCTTCACGGCGGCAGGCGTAACCGTCGAAAACCGATCTGTCGCGGGGCGGCATGTCCATGTCCGATTCGACGTCCTCGGTCAATATCCGGTTTGTCGCCTGAGCAATATCGACGCGCTCGCAGCCGAGCTTATGAGCCGAATCCAACACAATTCTAAGAGCTTCATCAAAAGGCAACATTTTCTCTGCTCGAAACAAATTTCATGCACTGGGCCAAAATATTAAGACTTCTAACCGGCTATTCTATTGTTATGCCCTTATCTTTCAAGAAATATCCTCTGCTCCCGGCCCTTTTAATTTTCAGGCGAAATCCGGCCATCATTGTACGAGCTTAAATTGTGAATTTATTGGCAAAAATTTTCTGGACAGTTACGGCGGAATTTGTTCATATTTGGTATTCGAATGTCGGTCTATTATATAGAAAATGAGAGGTTTCGATATGGATCAGAACATATCCTTCAAAATCAACGGAAAAACCGTGAGCGTAACCACAGACCCGAACCGAATGCTTCTATGGGTATTACGCACCGACCTCGGGCTAACGGGGACGAAATACGGCTGTGGCAGAGGCCTGTGCGGAGCGTGTACTGTCATGCTTGGCAACAGGGCGGTTCGATCGTGCACTATTCCCATACTTAGCGTCAGGGGAACAGAAGTCCTGACCATCGAGGGGCTGGCAAAGAACGGACAACTGCATCCGATCCAGGAAGCGTTCGCAAAACATGATGCGCTACAGTGTGGTTTCTGCACGCCGGGTATGATTCTCAATGCGTACAGTCTTCTATTGAAGAATCCACAGCCCAGCCGGCAGCAAATCATTGATGGCATGGAATATATCCTGTGCCGATGTGGAGCGCACATTAGAATCATCCGGGCAATCGAAACTGCCGCCCAGGAAATGAAAGGAGCCAGGTAAAGATGAGCGAGGATAAATTGCAGGTCACAGAATCTGACCGTCACGAGAGTCTCTACCCAGTCAGCCGTCGAAAGTTCTTGCAGGGCGTTGGTAGCGGAATCTTTATCTTCTTCACTGTAGGCGGCACAGCGGCGCAGGGGCAGGGCAACCGGGAACGTCCCGA
>JBARRE010000064.1:0-11241 GCA_049644065.1 Sedimentisphaerales bacterium
CGGGAGATGGCGGCGCCTCCCAGACCGCACGGGCACGGGCCTGTACAGCAGCAGGAAATGAGCTGATGAAATCGTCGAAACGGACAGAATCTTGCGCCGGCGCCGCGCCGGTCGCCAACAAAACCATCAGTGTGACGATCACCGGCAACGGCATACGGGTGCACGGTCGTATATTCGTTGCCATCATGCTGTCTCCCCGGTATCCACAATCGCCCGCCTCAGAATCTGGTCGTTCCCCGCCAGGATTGTCATCGCCCGGTCCAGATCCACGCGTCGGAAGTGCATTACGACGGCGGCCTTGAGTTGCCCATCGGCCCGTCTGAGCAGGGTCTGGGCCTGCCGGCGCGACAGGCCCGTCAGTTCCATGAGGATCCGCAGCGAGCGGTCGCGGAGCTTGTTGTTGACGGCCTGGAGATCGACCATGAGGTTGCCGTGGACCTTGCCGAGTTTGATCATGGCGGCGGTCGTGAGCGTGTTTAGCACAAGCTTTGTCGCAGTGCCGGCCTTCATTCGCGTTGAGCCGGTGACGACCTCAGGTCCGACGACCGGATTGATAATAATCTCGGCAGGGATATGCTCGATTGCCTCCGGCGCGCAGGTAACGAAAATCGTTGCCGCTCCGATTCGCCGGGCCTGCTTGAGGGCTCCAAGCACAAAGGGTGTCATGCCGCATGCGGCCAGGCCGACCACGACGTCCCTTGCCCGCACGCGTTTTTTTTCTATCGCCGCAGCACCATCTTCAGGGTAATCTTCGGCCCCTTCGGCAGAACGGACCAGAGCGCGCCGGCCGCCGGCAATGATGCCCTGCACCAGTGAAGGCGACACGCCGAACGTAGGGGGACACTCAGAAGCGTCCAAAACACCCAGCCTGCCGCTTGTGCCGGCTCCGACGTAAAATAACCGTCCTCTCTTTTTAAACCGCGCCACAATTACGTCAATTGCAGCAGCAATCTGCTTACTCTGCCGGGCTACTGCCGCGGGAACCAGCGCATCTTCGGCGTTAATCAGATCGACGATCTGCTGCGTTGAGAGCCGGTCGAGATTTTCGCTGGCGCGGTTGCGTTTCTCTGTGGTTGGTAAAATTTTACGCCTTTTCGTCATGCCGGCACAATCTTCCCTAAAATAACCGATCTCTCGGCATCGGTGGCTGCCGGTACGTTGTTCGTCATCCCCTTGATCGTCGCCCAGGCCAGAATAGCGAACGAGACCGCCTCCTTGGCATCAACACTGATGCCGAAATCATCGGTCGATAGCATCTTAACATCAGGCAACTCGGCGTGCAACATCTCAACCAGCGTGCGATTGTGAGAACCGCCCCCGCACAAAATCAACTCGTCCGACATTTTGGTACCAAACCGGAAATACGCCTGGGCGATGCTCCTGGCAGTTAAGGCTGTCACTGTCGCGACAATGTCGGCATCGGTCAGGCCCTTCTTGCCGGCCCGGCGGTAAACCAGTTCGGCGAAGTCAGCACCAAATTGTTCCCGGCCGGTGGATTTGGGCGGGCGTCGTCGAAAGAAAGGATGTTGGAGCAGTTCGCTGAGCAGTCGTTTGTCGACCGTGCCCTGCGCTGCCATTTTGCCGCCAGCATCGTAGCATTTCCTGCCGTCGGTGATAAGGCGGACAATACCGTCGATAACCATGTTCCCCGGGCCCGTGTCGAAGGCGATAATATCATCCTGCGTGCAGCCGCCCGGCAGGAAAGTTACATTGGCAATCCCCCCGATATTCTGAACGGCTCGCGTCAGCCTATTGTGTTTGAACAGAACATAATCCGCATATGGCACCAATGGGGCGCCTTCGCCGCCGGCAGCCATGTCGCGAGGCCTGAAGTCCGCGACTGTTGTGACGCCGGTGCGTTGAGCGATAACAGACGGCTCGCCGATTTGCAGCGTTGAACGAATCATCTTACCGCCGTAACGTTTGCCGGATGGTTGATGATAAATAGTCTGGCCATGCGAGCCGATCAGGTCAATCGAGCGTAAAGCTATGCCGCTCTTTGAACAAAGCTTAACAACCGCATCGGCGAAAACTTCGCCCAGGACAAAATTGTAATGACAGATATCATCCAGACGGGCCGACTCGGGTCGGCACAAACCAAGGATTCGTCGCCGCAGCGCAGCCGGATATGAAAACATCTCGAACGCCAGCAGCCGAACTTTCCCCCTGCTGATCTCGACAACCCCAGCATCCACCCCATCAGCGGACGTGCCCGACATTAATCCCACCACTCGCAACTTCCTCTTGCCCGAAATTTCCTGAATACGGCTACTCATTTTTGCCTTTGACATTCATTTACTAAAGAATATTCTTCCATGTGTTTTCAGTCACCAAAGGATTATATACCTGCTTCGCTTAATATTCAACGTACTTGATGGACGAAAAGTGTATTTACATCTTCCACATAAAATGATACGAATATCGTATTCAATATTTGACTACTGGATAATAGTGATGTCGGATGCAGTAAAAAGAGCTGAAGAATTTTTAACGCGGGAAGGGGCGTTTCGGTTAGGGGAATTGTTGACTGAGGCATTTCATCCGAAGACAAGGACGCTTTCGCAGACGGCGGTGGTGGATTTGCCGGCAGCTATCAGGCTGCTTCAGTCTGTGGATGATGAGATTCCGCCAGCGATGGAGAAAGTGCTGCATGAGGATTCGTTCAACCGGCTCGTGGATGCGTTCGGCGAGGCTTTGAGTGCTGGTAAGAAGATATACTTCACTGGCTGTGGCGCCACAGGCAGGCTGAGCATCCTTCTGGAAGCGGCGTGGAGGCGGTCTTGGCGCGAAATCAGAAAAGTCTCGCCGGAGATGGCCGAAATCGAGGACCGCGTATTCAGCGTCATGGCCGGCGGGGATTTTGCTCTGATTAAATCGGTGGAGGGATACGAGGATTTTCCCGACTTCGGGCGACACCAGTTGCAGGAAAGAGGCGTTGGGCAGGGAGACGTTGTTGTCGCCATTACCGAGGGAGGAGAGACATCCTTTGTGATTGGCACTGCGTGGGAAGGGCTCGACGCCGGGGCGAAAGTCTTTTTTGTTTATAACAATCCGACGGAATTACTATGCCGTCACGTCAAGCGCTCGCGAGAAGTGATTGAAGAACCGCGCATTACCAAGCTCGATCTTACGACCGGTTCGATGGCCATAACCGGCTCGACACGGATGCAGGCCACTACCGCGGAACTCTTCATTGTCGGCAGCGCATTAGAAATCGCGCTGGTTCGTTTTCTGCGGCAGCGCTTATCACCATCAGATGCCGAAAGACTCCAGCTCCGGGAGTGCCGGCCGGATGAGTATCACAGACGACTGTGCGAACTGCTGGGCCAGCTTTCAAGCGATGAGGCAGTCGATATGCTGGCAGCCGCTACAGCATTTGAAGAGGGTATCTATCGCAGGCAGGGCCTTGTGACTTACGTTGCCGATGAGTTTTTGCTGGACGTCCTGACGGATACGACGGAACGCTCGCCGACGTTTATGCTGCCGGCCTTTCGAAAACAGGGAGACAATCTCTCGCCGCGGTCATGGGCCTTCGTCAAAGACCCTTTCCGTTCCACTAAAGACGCATGGCGCGAGCTGCTGCAGCGTGAGCCCCGCGGCCTGGAGTGGGGACGCGATGTTTACGAGCGAATGAACGCACCGGAGAATCTAAAGACCCGTCCGCCTAAGCTGGATAATGCCGAGATACACAAGTTCATGATCGGAAACGAGCCCGATCCTTCACGAACGGATGTCAGCGATTCGGCGCTGGTGGTCGTTGGGATTAGTAATGAGAAACACCTGATACATACCGCCTTGGATCAATTCGGCTCACAATACAAGAAGACCGCTGCAATTATCGTCGGCCCGGCTGATGCTGCCGGAGCGCCAGATGAAACCTTCCATTTTCCCTGCACTCTGGCTGATTCGCCGCTGCAATTGTGGCATCACCTCGCCGTCAAACTCGTTCTGAACACGCTCTCTACGGCAACGATGGTTCGCATGGATAGGGTCATCGGCAATGCAATGGTCTGGCTGTCACCAAGCAATAAGAAGCTGATCGACCGGGGCTGCCGCCTGATTGTCCAGCAGACAGATTGCAGTTATAAGCAGGCCTGTATAACGCTGCACGAAGCCCTGGAAGAAGTCGAATTGTTACAACAGCAAGGAAAAGAAGTTCCCTCACCAGTTGCCTTGGCCATCGAGAGGATTCAGTCAGGATAGATGAGATATCCGGCCCTGATTTTTATAAACAATTCCAGTTCCTTCTGCCATTTATTCTGTAGAATATCAAGAGACGAGCGGTTTGTAATGGCATTTCGGATTTTCGATGTCCCACACAAACGGTCGAAATGTGGGGCTCTCCATTTGATTTGATCTGGGTACATCCGGCAGATTTCATTGACGATTCTGACGCCGCTGGAATATGACGTGAGCCGATCTTTGTCCGTGACGATTATCCGGACGCCGTGACATTCCCGGCCCTGGTACTTTGAACTTGTGGGCGTGAAACGCACCGGTTCGAAACGCATTGCCGGCAGGTTCAAAGCATTGAGCCGTTCAGCCAGACGTTTCGAATCGATCCAGGGCGCGCCGAACTGCCTGAACGGCATCGGTGTCCCCCTGGCTTCGGAGACATTTGTTCCTTCCAGCAGGCACAGGCCCGGATAGACAGCGGCGGTTTCAAGATTAGGCATATTCGGTGAGGGGTTGATGAAACGCAGACCAGTCTGGTCGTACCACATCGGGCGGTGCCAGCCTTCCATCGGAACAACGACGAGGTCGGCTTTGACTCCGCCGGCCAGCCAGCCTTGCCCGTTGAACATTTTCGCCAACTCGCCTGCGGTCATGCCGTGCCGGACAGGAATCGGGTAGAGCCCCACGAAGCTGGCTTGCGCCGGTTCGAGGATGTTTCCCTGAATGCTGATGCCGTTGATGGGATTCGGGCGGTCCAGCACAACGAAGGTTTTACCGTTCTCCGCCGCAGCTTCCATAGCCAGCGACATTGTGTAGATATAGGTATAGAACCGGGCGCCGATGTCCTGGATATCGAAAACCAGAACGTCGATATCCCGGAGCATGTCGCTTGTGGGTTTTTGCGTTTTACCATAAAGGCTGTAAACCGGCAGGTTATAGACAGGGTGGGTTTGGCTGTCGATTTTCTCGCCGTCCGGGGCTGTGCCCCAAAGACCATGCTCGGGGCTTAAAAGTGCTGTGATCGTCACGCCCTTCATGTTTTTGAAGACATCGACGATGAACCTGCTGTCCTTATCATATGCCGTGTGGTTGGTGATGATCCCAAGTCGCCTACCCTCGAAAACTTCCTTGTACAAATCCACACGATCCAGTCCGGTCATAACAGCACCTCGACAGCATGAGAGCATCACAAAAATAGCAAAGATCGAAATTGTCTTTGTCGGTTTCATATATCGATACTTTAAACGACTTTTCAAACGAAAACAAGCGGCAGGGCAAAAAATTGGTGACAACACCGACCGTTAGTGATAAAATCCGCCTCAACAATGGATTACCTTCACGCATTTTGTAGGAAGAAAATCGTTATGAAACGAATCCGAACAATGACAACGCTGCTGATGCTTCTGCTTTACCTTGCGGCAGGATGCCGGCCTGAACAAGAACGAGAGTACCGGCTGCGTTTTACCGAGATCGACCGGGCCATCGAAGAAGAAATGGCGAAAGGCAACTTCCCCGGAGCTGTAGTGCTCGTCGGACAACAAGATGAGATCGTGTACTGGCAGGCCTTTGGCAATGAAGTGGTCGATCCATGTGATGAACCTGCCGGCAAAAATACGATTTTTGACCTGGCTTCTATGACCAAGCCGATTGCCACAGCCGCTTCGATTATGATTCTAAGAGACCGCAAGACAATCGAGCTGGATGATCATGTGAGTAAATATCTGCCGGCCTTCGCCTGTAACGGCAAAGAGAACGTCCGGATCGAACATCTCCTGACCCACACTTCGGGACTGCCGGCTTATACCAACGCCGCCGAACTGAAGGAGCAATTCGGCAGTCCCTGTCCCGACAAGGTGATTGATAAAATATGTGCATTGGAAGCCGTCAGCAAACCGGGCGAGGAATTTCGCTACAGTTGCCTCGGCTATATCATCCTTGCAAAGATCGTCGAGACAATTAGCGGACAATACATCAGCTATTTCAGCAGTCAAAACATCTTCGCTCCACTCGGCATGAAACATACATCTTACAATCCACCGGATTCCTGGAAGGGGAATATTGCGGCGACCGAAGTTATTGACGACCAGCCGCTTCGCGGCACGGTTCATGATCCGTTGGCCAGGTTGATGGCGGGACTGTCGGGCAACGCGGGACTGTTTTCCAACGCCTACGATTTATCAATTTACTGCCGGATGCTGCTCAACGGCGGCAAATGGCACGGCAAAAGAATTCTCAGCCCCGAAGCGGTGATTCTGCTGACCACCGAACGGACGCACGGCCGGGCCTGCGGCTTTGATGTGAACTCGACATACGCATGGGTGAAAGGCTCTTACGCCCCGGAAGAAGCATTCTGTCATACCGGCTATACGGGCACCTCCATCGTCTGCGACCCGGCAAGCAAAACCTTTATAATTATTCTGGCCAACAGAGTCCATCCAAACGATGATGGAACCACGAAACCTGTCCGCATTAAAGTTTCAGATATTGTTTTTAATCAAAACGGAGGCGAAAAGTGAAACGACGTGATTTTTTGAAAGCTGCCGGGTTCGGCGCCACGGTCCTGGCCTTATCCTGCCGAACAGACATAATTAAGACGAGTTCTGCCCAGCGCAAGAAAAAACCCAACATCGTTTATATCCTCGCAGATGATCTGGGATATGCGGAATTAGGCTGCTACGGCCAAAAGAAGATTAAGACACCCAATATAGACAAACTTGCCGCCGAAGGTATGAAGTTTATGCAGCACTACTCAGGCAATCCGGTATGCGCTCCATCACGATGCGCTTTGATGACGGGCCTGCATACGGGTCACACCCAGGTTCGCGGCAACAAGCAGGTGGGCGGCACCGAGGGATGGAAACTGGGCTCGACCATTGGGGGGCAGTGGCCGCTGAAGGCCGGCACCGTTACGGTCGCCGGGATACTCAAAGATGCAGGTTACACCACCGGAGCGTTCGGAAAATGGGGCCTCGGACTTGTCGGCACGACTGGGGATCCGAATAAGCAGGGCTTCGACCACTTTTTCGGCTACATATGTCAGCGTCAGGCTCATACGTTCTATCCCAATCACCTGTGGCGTGACGGCGAAGTTGAACGGATCGAAGCAAACAAAGACGGAAAAGAGGAGGTTTACTCCCACGATTTGATAGCACAGGAGGCCCTGAAGTTTATCAGGACCAATAAGGACCGCCCTTTCTTTCTGTATGTTCCTTTCACCATACCGCACATGGCGCTTCAAGTGCCGGAAGATTCACTGGCGGAATATCGCGGCAAATGGCCCGATCCGCCTTATAAGGGTGACAAAGGATATTTTCCCCATCCGAATCCGCGAGCCTGCTATGCCGCCATGGTAACACGAATGGATAAGGACGTGGGCCGGATTATGTCCCTGCTGAAAGAACTGGCGCTCGACGATAATACACTCGTCATATTTACCAGCGATAACGGCCCGACCTTCAACGGTGGGTCGGACTCGGCATTTTTCGAAAGCGCCAAACCTTTGCGAGGCCTTAAAGGTTCCGTTTACGAGGGCGGAATACGTGTGCCCTATATCGCCCGATGGCCCGGCAGGATCAAAGCGGCCGGCACGAACAATCATATCTCGGCCTTCTGGGACTTTTTGCCGACCTGCTGTGAACTTATAGGCGAAGATCCGCCTCGGGATATCGATGGCATTTCCATGCTGCCGACTCTATTCGGACGAGATCAGGACCAGCGAAAGCACGAATATATGTACTGGGAACTGCGCGGTCAGCAGGCAATCCGCATGGATAAGTGGAAGGCTCTTCGTCTAAAGCCCGGCAGAAAAATTGAGCTTTATGACCTTGAAAGCGATATCGCTGAATCGAAAGATTTGGCTGATGAGCACCCTGAAATCGTCGCAAAGATGGCCGAGATGTTCATGAGCGGCCGGACCGAATCGGAAGTGTTTCCATTACCTAAAGCTAAATCCTAATCCGCGCAAGCATCGGCCTGGACAGGATTATAAAAAAACAGCTCCTGTCAAGGAGGGAGACGCGACAAGAGCTGTCTGCAAGGAAAATAGCTTTTGTGTTTTTATCGGCAACATTTACAAGTAAGTTAACTATTCTCAAGAAATTTTAGCGCCCGGACGACTCACCAAACATCATATCGCAGTAAGAGAAAAATAGTATATCATTGTTAACAACGCGGCTTTTGCATTACTATATGTGGAATATGGGACGTCCATAGAATTATTACCTTAAAAAGAGAAAGGTTGAAAAATGATTAGGCACAAATTATTAGCATTATTATTCGTGATATCGGTATCGTTCGGCGTAGAATCATTCGGCAGAGAATATGAGGTTACCTCTCCTGATAAAAACCTCCGGCTGAAAGTCGACGTCGAGCAGAAGATACTTTACTCGCTCGACTATAAATCGAAACAACTGATCGAGCCGTCCCCCATATCACTGACGCTGAGCGGCAACAGGATTCTCGGCGCCAACCCGGAAGTGCTTCAAGTCAAACGCAGAAGCGTTGATGAGCAAATCATCCCGCCAGTCCGGATCAAGAGCAAAGTCATTGCCGACAAATTCAACGAAATGTCCATCGAATTCAAGGGTGGATTCGGACTTATCTGTAGAGCATACGACGACGGAGCGGCATATCGATTCGTGACTGATATGGATAAAGAAATCGTGGTTGTAAAAGAGGAAGCCACTTTTAATTTCACCGACAATCACTCGATCTATTTCCCCGAGGAAGATAGTTTTCAGACGCATTCGGAACGTGACTACAAATACCTCAAACTCGGCACGATTTCAGATAAGATGATGTGTTCCCTGCCGGCTTTGGTAGAGGTGCAGAACGGCCCGAAGGTTCTGATTACCGAAGCGGATCTGGAAGATTATCCGGGTTTATACCTACGCGGCGACAGCAACGAGAGTCTCTACGGAAAATTTCCCGCTTTTGCGCTGGCTGATAAAGCACGGAACGACCGGGACGTACCGGTAACAAAACGCGCCGATTTTATTGCGAAAACCAACGGCCGGCGAAGCTTTCCCTGGCGGGTCCTGATTGTCGCCGAAAAAGACGGTGACCTGATCGAAAACCAGATGGTTTACAAACTGGCCAAACCATTGCAGCTCGAAGATACATCCTGGATAAAGCCGGGCAAAGTGGCCTGGGACTGGTGGAATGCCAACAATATCTACGGCGTAGATTTCAAGTCGGGAGTCAATACCGAAACCTACAAATACTTTATCGACTTCGCGGCTAAATACGGCATCGAATACATCATTCTCGATGAAGGCTGGTATGTACTCGGCGATTTGACGAAGATCGTCGAAGGCATGGACATGGAGGAATTGTTCCGGTACGCCAAGAGCAAAAACGTCGGAATCATTCCGTGGGTGATATGGAAAACGCTTGACGACCAATTGACTGAGGCGATGGACCAATTTGAGAAGTGGGGCGCTAAAGGGCTCAAAGTTGACTTCATGCAGAGAGACGATCAGTGGATGGTCAATTACTATCACAAAATCACCAAGGAGACGGCCAAACGCCACATGCTCGTAGATTTCCACGGCTCGTATAAGCCCACGGGTCTGGGGCGAACTTACCCGAATCTCATCACCCGGGAAGGTGTTAGAGGGCTCGAAAACTGCAAATGGGGCGACGCTGCGAATCCGGAATATAACGTGACGATACCATTTATTCGGATGGTTGCCGGGCCGATGGACTTTACGCCGGGGGCGATGGTCAACGCTCAGAAGAGCAATTTCCAACCCATCTTCAACCGGCCGATGAGTTTGGGCACACGGTGCCACCAGTTGGCGATGTACGTGGTCTACGAAAGCCCCTTACAGATGCTGGCTGACAGCCCTTCCAACTATCTCAGGGAACCCGAGTGCATGGAATTTCTTGCAAAGGTGCCGACCGTATGGGATGAAACGAAGGTGCTGGATGCGAAGGTTGCTGACTACGTGCTGGTCGCTCGAAAGAACGGCGCTGAGTGGTACGTGGGAGCCATGACCGACTGGACAGGTCGAGAGTTGACGGTTGATTTCTCTTTCCTTGGGCCGGGCCAGCACACTATCGACATTTATAAAGATGGAATCAACGCCGACCGGTTCGGCAACGATTATAAGAAAGAAACTAAGAAAATTTCCGCCCGGGATAAAATGAAAATCAAGCTGGCGCCCGGAGGCGGCTGGGCTGCGATAATCAAATAGCGGCAAATTACAGAACGATTATCTCTACAAATTATACAGGACAAATAATGATCCGAAAATATCTCTATACAAGCCTAATGATCCTGGTTTTCTCTTGCCCGCTGTTCGGCGGTACTGACTTTTTTGTTTCAACCGGCGGGAGTGACACAAATCCCGGAACTAAGGCACAACCTTTCGCAACGCTGCAGCGCGCCAGCAGCGCCGTTCGCGAGCTGAAAAAACGCTCGAATTTACCCCAAGCAGGAATAACCGTATGGATCGAGGCAGGTACATATTATGTGAACGAACCTTTGACATTATCAAACGAGGACTCGGGCACCAAGAATGCCCCAATCGTCTACCGGGGACAAACCGGGCAGGAGGTCCGCATAGTCGGCGGGCGGCAAGTGAAAGGCTTTCAGCCAGTAACGGATCCGGAGATACTCAAGCGACTCGATGTATCCGTCCGGGAGAAAGTTGTCTGTGCCGACCTCAAGGCGGCGGGAATCTCCGACTATGGGCAGGTAGCCGCCCAAGCAAACCGTTTGGAATTATTCTTCCAGGATGAGCCTATGCAGCTTGCCCGCTGGCCAAACGAAGATTTCCTGCGAATTGTCGAAGTCGTCGGAGAAACGCCCAATACTACCCACGGCATAAAGGGGACACTTGAGGGGAAATTCACATACTCGGACGACCGTCCCAAACGCTGGGCCGGTGAACAGGAAATATGGCTTCACTGATACTGGTTTTGGGACTGGTCGGACTCTTTTGAAAAAGTCTCATCGATTGATACCGAAAAACGCGTGATTTCAACTGTCCCCCCCTACCACGGCTACGGCTACCGCGAGGGACAGCGATACTACGCGCTCAATATACTTGCCGAGCTGGA
>JBARRE010000065.1:0-5918 GCA_049644065.1 Sedimentisphaerales bacterium
ACATAATGATCCTCCTTCAAATAAAATTACCGTTAAAGACTACCACATTCACTAAATTTCACTTTGTCATCCATAATTAAATTCAAAGCAGTGTCCAGCTTGAGCCGTCATTGGCCACGTTGGCATCGTCGTCCACGTAGATGACTTTGGCATATGCAAATGGGCAGAACAAGGCCATGATGAGCGGCAAAGGGATTACCAGCAAAACTCATGAATTATTTGCCGTCGCCATTTTCATATCCTCCGTCTCCCATATTCGGGTACCAGGACAACTGCCGCATTTCCGGCTACCTAACACAACGAATCGAATTGATCAGACAGGGTGTTTTCCTCGAAGTTGATTAATATGTATTTTATCAGACGATAGCCATTTCTGTCAAGCGCAAATATGCTCTTTTCTGTGTTAATGCTGCTATTAGAGGTCTCCAGCGGCAATGATGGGCAAATCAGCTTGAGAAAAAAAGCGTATTTGGTATGAAATCCGATTTGGAATGTGGAATATTAAAAACCCCGCATATGATTGCGGGGTTAACTGTGGATCTGTGCCTCTATCCAGGCACGGGTGAATGTGCGATTACCAACCGATTCGGACTGTTGAAAAACGTGAGATTGCTTCGTTGCTACGCTCCAATGACAAAAGGTTTATTTTCACGTCATTGCGAGCGATTCGAAGAATCGCGCGGCAATCTCAGGCCTTACAATAGGACTTTTTCAACATGCCCACCGGTTCCGGATGACCGGTTTTTAATTATCTCAGTCCCAGTTGAATCCTTTCTTTTCTTCAAGCAATTCCTGAGTTCGTTTCTTGATATTTTCTGCCTTGACTTTGGTATCCTGGGCTTTGCGGATGTCGGCCCTGCTTTCATTGATTTGATTTTGCAGTTCCTCGAGCCGTTTGAGAAGCCATTCGTATGTTATTTGTTTTCGTCTGACAATCAGGTCGTACCGGTACCCCACCACCTCTTGAAGTTCATCGGTCAGCTTTTTCTTTTCCCCCCGGCTTTTGGTGGAATTGATTTTACCAAGCAGTTGATCACGTCTTTTTTTCAGCCGTATATCTTCGATAAGAACTTTCTCTAATTCCGGATTTCTCCTGCTTTCATTATAGATCCGGCCGTATTTCCTCCAGACCAGCTCGTATTTCTCGCCGTAATGATCGGGACTTCTTTCCTTGAATTTAGCCAATTCTTCCGCTTCATCGGACACATTATTCGCAAGCCATTCGAGAAATTCGGTCTGCATCTGCTTACGCCGTTTCTCTATTCGCTCTCCTACGACTTTGCGAAATTCCTCGCGGGCGTGCCTTCCAAGCTCTTCTCTGAACTGTTCCGGATCCTTTGTTCGCAACTCTGCAAGTTCCTTTGCCTTTTCGGGTGATCTCTCTTTCAAATCCTCCAGAATGCGGTCAACTTCCTCGTCCGTCAGGTCGAACCTGCCACGTCCGCCCGGTCCCCGTCTCGGTCCTCGTTCCGGCCCTATACCCGGCCCCGGCCCTCTACCCTCACCTTCGGTAAAGATGTTTTGCTCATCTTTCTGGTTCCCGGCGCAGGGCTGAGTGCTTACGGCAAGTACTGCTGCCATTGCGAAAATAAAGATAATTGCGCGACTTTTACCCATCTGTCTTAACCCTTCCAGAAATCGCTGTTAATTTCTATTAGTTCCATCTCTAACTCTGCTATGGTGCTGTCGCCGTTGCCGGTGTCCTCGCCCGACTGCAGGGCCAGCACCTCGTCTTCGATCTGCTCAATTTGAGCGGTGAAAACTGCCAGATCCTCATCGTCAGCGGTAATATCGTCGCTTTCCCAAATTGCCGTCGGTATGAGCGAGGCATAAACAACATCTCCGGGCCCGGTGGTGTCTTTTTCGAATAATTGCAGACTTACCGCCGCGACGATAATGATTGCCGCAGCGATGCCGGCCACTTCGTATAAGATTCGCCTGAAGCGATGCGCTCTTGCGGCCTGCAGGCGCATGGCTATTTCGGCCTTAATATTGGCTATGAGCATATCATCCGGCTCGGGCGCGGGATGCTCGCGAAATATCTGTTCGGCCTTTTGAATGTCCTCAACGCAGCTTTCGGCCTGTTCGGCGTCGAAGAATTTCTCGAAAAGCTCTCTTAAATTCTCTTGATTTCGACCGTCCATAATTTTTAGCCCTCCATAAATTCTCGTAGTTTCTTGAGCGCACGGTGCGTTTTTGCCAGTGTGGTCCCTATCGGCTCGGACCGCTTCTGCGCTATTTCCTTGAAGCTTAACTGTGAATAAAAACGCAACATTATCAGTTCTCTTGTATCTTCGTCCATCCTTCCGAGTTGAATCTGCAGTTTGTCAGTCAACTCGCCGTCGGACTGCTTTGGTTCGATTGTTCCGGATTCGAATTCTGTTATTTGGACTTCAAGCAACTTTTTCCGCCGCTGTTTACTACGTAAATGGTCGTGAAAAATGTTAGATGCGACCTTAAACAGCCAGCTTTCAAAAGATCCTCCCTTGTACGAACCGATTTTCTCCACTAACTTTACAAATAGCTCGCTTAGCAATTCATCACTGATGTCGTTATTGCCCGTCAATCGGTAAAAATAACCATAGCAGCGACTTGCATACATGTCAACAATCTGAGAGAAGCACTTGGCATCGCCACCTTTGCAGCCAGTTATTATCCGGGCTAAGTCATTGCTTTTTGCCATATTCAAGCGTTTTTACGTAAATAAAGACGGTATCCGTGACTGATTTATTGCAAAAATCCAAAAAAACGAGTTTTTGGATAACATTCGTGGTGCCTAAAAGCGTGCCATTTAATTATGTGCTGAATGAGAAATTGTGGTTCGGCATATTGAAATCTGCTCAGTTATAGGTTTTTTCGGCAATAAAAACACCTACAGGTTCCCCTTCAGAGCCTTCCGGCTTCAATTAGGGATTATAAGATTTCTTCATCCGCATCTTCATCAACATCTTCATCAACGTCGAGCTTCCAGTTCTCAGTTTCGTCAAGCTCGTTGATTTCACGCTGCATGTAGCGGATGATTTTGTTCTGCAATGGTGCTAATTTCCCGTACCACTTGGTCATCCCCTGATAGCTGGCTACGAGCATATCCAGCCGGATTAGCTGCCATTTGGCGATACACTCGGGCTCCTTGATATTGAGAAACGGGTCGCATTTGAAGTTTCTTCTGCCGTCCTGACCGATTTCACAATACTCACAATCTTTGCACTGAATCATTTTGTCACCCCAATCTGAAACGCTAAAAACCGACGTTTCCCATAAGACCACTAATAATAAAGTTCCGCAAAACTCATTGATTTTTGAGCTGTGTACTTTTTGCCCTGACTCTTGAAATTTTATTTTACTTGCCAATCGTTTTATAATACCATACATTCAATTGGCTTAAAAGCTCTTTAAGATAAAGATTTTAACTGTTTGTGGAGAAATGAATGGCAAAACCGAGACGAAGACGCAAAGTGGGCAGCAAAAAAAGACGTGCCCGCTGGAAAATTAGGCACAAAATAAGCTAATCACCGATAGATTTCTATCGGTGGTCGAGTTGATGCGTAAATGAACGGCCCTATTTGCGCATAAGCATATTTTCGCACAAAATCAATACGCAGCACGGCAAATGAAGCATTTCAGTATCACTTTCAAGCCCGATGGCAAGCAAATCTCAATTCATTCAGGTGCAATCCTTATCGAGGCCGCAGGCCAGGCCGGCATCATTCTGAATACCGTTTGCGGCGGCAAGGGAACGTGCGGGAAATGCCTCGTCAATCTTGAGCCGGATGCACGGGAGGTCCTCGCCTGCCAATATAAAATCGAAAGCGATATTACGGTCACAATCCCCGCCGGCTCCAGATTCTTCGAGCAGCGGATTCTCACTGAAGGTATTGACGCCGGGTCCCGGATTCAGCCCGACATCTACAAAAAGTATTTGCGTGAAGGTTCGGCCGCCCCGATATTCGGCCTTGCCGTCGATCTCGGCACAACCACCATCGTCGCCAGGCTCATCGATATGGCTGGCGGCCAATGCCTGGCTACGGAAGCCGCCCTGAATCCACAAACGCGTTTCGGCGACGATGTCGTCAGCAGAATCGCATACGCTCAAACCGGCAAAGAATTCACCGAACTGCACGAAGCCGTAATCGATTGCATAAACGCCCTGGCCGCGAAGCTCTGCAAAAAAGCCGCCATCGGGCCAAACGACGTCTTCGAAATGTGTATCGCCGGCAATACGACGATGAACCACATTTTCCTCAAACTGCCCATAACCCAGCTCGGACAGGCGCCTTACAAGGCCTATTCGCTCGATGCTCATAATGTTTCTCCGGCCAAGCTGGGCCTGCAGATAAATCCCGACGGCAATATTCATACCGTAGAGAATATAGCTGGATTCGTAGGGGCCGATACTACCGCCGTGGCCCTTGCAACCGATATAAATTCAGCCGAGGAAATGACGCTGATAGTCGATATCGGCACGAACGGCGAGATTGTTCTCGGCACGAAAGATAAACTGTACGCTGCAAGCTGCGCCGCCGGCCCGGCCCTGGAAGGAGCACGTATAACCTGTGGCAGCAGAGCTTGCGATGGTGCAATCGAAGCTGTAGTGATAAACGAAGACGATATCGATCTGGATGTAATAGGAAACGTCCCGCCCCGCTCGATCTGCGGATCGGGGCTGATTGACGCCGTCGCCGTCATGCTGGATCTTGGCGTCATTAACGGAACCGGACGATTCGTCGAGCCGAAGACGCTGGAGAACAAACTGCCGCCTGCTATTTTCGCCCGACTCATCGAACAGGACGGCCAGCCTGCCTTTATCCTCGCACAAGCTGCGAATTCTAATGAGCGACTGGTCTTTCTGTCGCAAAAAGACATCCGTCAGATGCAATTAGCCAAAGGCGCCATCCGTGCCGGCATCAAACTCTTACAGCAGAAAATCGGCCTTGAAGATTCCGGTATAAAGCGAATCCTTTTAGCCGGGGCATTCGGAAATTACATCCGGCGGAGCAGTGCCCTGCGAATCGGTCTTTTGCCCATAGTTGAAGCTGAAAGAATTCGTTTCATTGGCAACGCCGCCGCCGCCGGCGCACAGATGATACTGCTAAGCCGGCAATGCCGGGACAAGGCCCGAGAATTGGCGCGCAAAATCGAATATGTCGAAATAGCTCACGAGCCCGATTTCCAGATGGTCTTCGCCGAGTCGATGTCATTTAATACTTAGAGCGTGTGTGAGAAGCGCATATTGTCATTCTCCGTAAGGAATTTATAGTGCTCTGTAATGATTTAGTCTGTGGCTTGTCATTCCCGCGAAAGCGGGAATCCATAATCGTTGGCATCCTGGATTCCGCATCAAGTGCGGAATGACAACCTACCTAATTGTAATTGACAGTTTTCTAGGGCAGCATGAAAAAAGTCAGGATTAAAAGTCCGTACATACTTTATTTAAGAAAATGCGAAGAGCACTTAAAATAGTCTTAGGCATAGTATTAATCGTTATCGGCGTGCTTGCGTTGCTGACGCCGCTAACCCCTGGCTCATGGCTGGCCCTTATCGGCTTGGAAATCCTCGGATTGAGGATCCTGCTTGAGCGCAAGATTATCTCTTTGCTCCCACACAAATACCGCCGTAAGGCCAGAAATCTGTTCAAAAGAAAAGTGAAAAAGATTAACCGCAGAGCACGCCGGGATCGCAGAGAAAAAAATCACAAATCGTAAACTTGTGCCCGCGAAAGCGGGTATCGAAAATAATCAATCAGTTACTTCGCCCACCGATCAAAGCACGTGACATTCTCAAAAATGTACCTGACACGAATGGCACTGACATAGCGTTAAGCTCCTATCAAAGCAGCCCTTAAATCACCGCGTGGCTTATTCATCAACCTATATTTTTTTGGCCTTCGCTTTTTCACTCTCGGTTCAATACGATGGGGA